>JAZULG010000157.1:0-25395 GCA_045603005.1 Acutalibacteraceae bacterium | reverse complement strand
GCTCTCGTTGATGCTCTCGACCTCAAGGTTGAAGGTCTTCCCACTGTAGCTGAATACAACGCTTCAGATGACATCGAAGTAATCCTCGGCTCAGTTCTTGATATCGTTCTCGCTCTCGTAGACGGTATCGCAGCATCACCCATCACATTTATTGCTGAACACCTTGCAGGTCTCCTCTACTTCGTAACTGCTGACAACCTTGCAGTGCTTGTTGATAACATCATCGCACTCGTATGGGGTCTCCTCGAAGTTGTTGAGCCTATCACAGGTGAAACAGACGCATTCATCGAAAAACTTCTCGGTGTGAACCTTGACAATTACATCACAATCGACGGTCTCCTTAATCTCATCAACGGTCTTATCGAAGCTAATAAGGACTTCGAGCTTACCGCTGTTACAGATGACGAAGGCAACGTAACAGGCTACACCTACGTAAACGGTGAGGAAACAGTTGCAGTTGCTCTTGATGCTGAAGGTATCAAGGAGGTTGACGGTAAGAAGTACATCACAGTTAAGACAGGTACTCTTGACCTTGTAATCACTGTTGATATGCTCAAGGCACTCATCGCTGAAATCGGCGAAGAAAAGACCAATATCGGTATCTCCAAGACACCTGTAACAGGTTCAAGAGAATACTTCATCAACGGTCTCCTCAGCTTCGCAATTGACGAAATCCTTCCCATGTTCAAGGATGAAAAGGATCCTGATGCTCTCATCAACCAGATCATCACATATCTCAGTGCAGACGGCGCTGTAGCAGGCGTAATCAGCTTCCTCAACAACCTTACAACTAAGTATGTTGTTGACTTCTTCGCAATCGAAGACCTTGAAGGCTTCGTGAAGAAGGCTGTTGAATACAACTCAGCAGACGGACACACTGTATCAAAGGATCAGACAACAACTGCACTCGATAACCTCGATGCACTTCTTGCAGAGCTTCTTCCCATGTTCGGTCTTCTTGAGGAAGGCGAGACACTTGCAGACCTCGTTGCAGGCCTTCTCCTCAACGACGAGATGGTTAACACCATCGTTGGTCTCCTTGCAGGTATCTTCGGCGGCCTCAGCTCCGATATCATGGATATCATAGAAATCGTAGCAGACGCTCTCGGCGAAACAATCGACGTTTCTGTTGGTAAGTACGCTACTGACGACGACATCAAGGGCTTCTTCGGAACTCTCCAGTATGACGCTGAAGGTAACGTAACAACAACATGGGCAGACATCGTAGCAAGCTACACCAAGTATGTATACACCTACGAGACTCTTGACGAAAAGGGCAACGTAGTAGAGAAGGACGGCAAGGCTGTTCTCGGCACATACTATGATAAGACTGCAGGTCTCACAGAGGCTATGATTGATGCAGACGGTGACGGCGACGAAGAACTCATCGCTATCACAGCAGTATTTGCAGACGTTCATAAGTCAGAAACCACAGGCGAAGGCGATGCAAAGGTAACTAAGTACGCTTACACCTACGGTGAAGACAAGACAGAAATTCTCCTTGAAAGCAAGGATGTAACAACAGAAGGCGACAAGCTTTATGCAACAGTTGACGGAGCAAAGGTTGAGCTTACCAAGGTTATGGCAAAGGCAACTGAGCAGTCAACAGAGGCAGTTTACGACTATGCATGGGGTCTCGGCGAACTCGCAACAAACAATGCAAAGATTGAGAAGTTCGTTGCTATCCTCACATCCTTCCTCGCTCCTCTTGATTTCGTACTTGAAGTAATTCTTGCAGGCGGTACCTCAGACGGTAACGCAGAGAATGCTGATTCAATCGGCGCATTCAAGGAAATCAATATCATGGGCGGCAGCGGCTACAACTACGCTATCATTCCTCTCCTCGAGGCACTTGGCGTACCCGCTGAAGACATTAAGAACCAGACTGAATACGAAGCAACATTTGCAACAAAGGGCACACTCGGCTACATCCTCGAGACACTTCTCAAGTATGTTGTCGGCGGTCTCGAAACAGGCAAGCCTGTTGAATTCGTACTCAACATCATTGCAAACCTTGCATACACAATCAGCAAGAACGGTCTTACAACAATCGTAAGCAACCTTATTGCTCCCGTAAGCGCAGTTATCAAGTCACTTGAAGGCGTTCTTCCCGTTGCAATTGTTATCGACCTCGAAGGTGCTATCACCGGCGGTACAGTTGTTGACTTCAAGATGGGCGATGCAGTTGCTGAAAGCGGCTACAACGTAGGCCTTACACTTGACCTTAACGCAGCTACACTTGAAGATCTTATCGATGCAGTTATCGCTAAGTTCGCAGCAGATCTCGGTCTCAACCTTGACGCATTCAGCTTTGCAGCTCTTGCAGCAGGTTCAGCTAAGACTGATGCTGACGGTAAGATCATCTTCACAGATTCAAAGGTTAACTCCGACACAGCAATGTGGGATAACCTCATCGGTACATGGGGCCACAACATCAGCGGTGATAAGGCAGATACCCTCATCACTCTCCTTGATATGATCCTTACAACAGATAATATCAACGCTGTTCTCGGTCTCGTACTTAAGGATAAGACCCTCGAAGAAACAATCATGGGCATTATGGACGGCAAGCTTGCATCACTTGTTGACGTTGCAAACGCAGCTATCAATAATCCCAAGGCTCTTGTTGACACCATTATCAAGATACTCTCCGCTAAGGATTACACCGTTGAGGACATCAAGGTTCTCTTCGACGCAATCGCAAGCGCAGACTATGAATACGGTGACACAAACGGCGACGGCGTTATCGACAGCAAGGACATCGACGCAACAGACGTAGCACTTGCTCTCAATAAGCTCGACAAGGTTCTCAACAACGCTATTGACGATGTATTCGGCATCCTTGTTGACCTTGACAATATGCCCGCTATCCTCACAGATATGGCAAACAGCGGTAAGACAGGCAGCATCTCAGAGCTTGTTGACTGGGTACTCGAAGAGTATGCACTTACCGACGATATCGTTAATATGGTTCTCGGTATCCTCATCGACCTCTTCGGCGGTATGGATGAAGAAACCTTCAAGACAGTTAACGATCTCCTCAAGGATATTCTTGGTATTGACATCAGTCTTACAGCATTTGTTGATACAGGTCTTGTTGATACAACATATCTCAAGGCATTTATCGGCAGAGCAACTGATTGGAAGTCACTCAAGAACTTCTACACAGAATATGTATTCACGTATGACAGTGGCGAAAAGAATGAAGACGGCACAGCTAAGCTTATCGAAGTAACAGACAAGAATCCTGAAGTAACAGAATATGTTGACGAAGAATTCGAGCCTCACGCTCTCACAGCTAAGATGGTTGACGGCAAGCACGCAACCAAGACTGTAATCCGTTACAACAACTGGTTCGTAGGCGCTACAACAACCGACGAAAAGCTTGATCGTCTTGTAGACATCGTACTCGAAATCGTAGCTCCCTTCAGTAAGGTACTCGACTTCCTGTTCCGTGGCGAAGACGTTAAGATCCTCATCGACGGTATCGCTCTCCAGGGCGGCAACGGCTGGGATAACGTACTTGTTCCTCTCGGCAAGGCTCTCGGTATGAACCTCACAGTAGCTGCAGATGCATCAGCAGTTGATTGCGTAGAAGCACTTCTTAACGGTGTTATTGGTCTTGTAGACAGAATCGGTGCAGCTCCCATCAACACAATCGTTGACGTTGTTATCGGTCTCTCATACTTCATCGCATCTGACGGTGTTAAGGAAGCTGTAAACGGCATCCTTGCTCCCATCACCGGATTCCTCGGTCTCCTCGATGCAATCATCGGTCTTGATGATGTAAACGCTATCCTTAAGGGTCTCATCAATATGGACCTTAACGATATCGCAGGCATCGCAGGTAACGACGGCTCCAAGCTTGTTGACATGCTCAACGACCTTATCGGCTCAGTAGAGATTACTGATAAGGATACTGAGATGACAACCACATTCAACCTTCTTCCCAGAGACTTCTTTGCAAAGGTTGCAGCACACGGTATCGTTTATGACGAGGACGATGTGAAGACTCTTGCAGCTGACGAAGTTGGTTATGATTACCAGCCTGATCATAAGTACGTTGACAACTTCACATTTGACAGAGCAGACGCACTTATGTATGTTCTTAAGACAGTATGCACCGAAGACTTCCTCAAGACTCTTGCAACAAAGATCGGTAAGGATGTAAATTCACCTGACCTCGTTGCAACAATTATCCTCGGTCTTGCAGGTAAGCAGGAAAATATTGTTGACATTCTCGTAACTCTCCTTACAGATTACACAGTTGAGTACAGCGACTT
This sequence comes from Acutalibacteraceae bacterium, assembly GCA_045603005.1. Taxonomy (GTDB): domain Bacteria; phylum Bacillota; class Clostridia; order Oscillospirales; family Acutalibacteraceae; genus UBA6857. Next base: position 21,112 of record JAZULG010000157.1, on the reverse strand, counting down.
TGTACGTCAGCCCATCGACAAGGAAGAAGTAGAGCATAACAAGCCCATCACAGACGAAAGTCTCCAGAAGGCACTTGCAGCTCTTGATCCCATCATCGCTGCAGTTATCCCGATGTTCCTCAAGGATGAGGACGGCAAGCCCGTAGAATCCCTCAAGGCTCTTCTTACAGGTCTTGTTGCTGACCTTGATGTTGCAAACCTCCTTATGGAACTCCTTGTTCCCGTAATCGCAGGTCTCAACATCGGTGACATCATCGGTTATGTAAACGATCTTACAAATCTTAATCTCAGCCTTGACCCGCAGGCATTTGCTGCAGGTACTCACGGCTCAGAGCTTAAGAACTTCATCGGCACAGCTGAAACTTGGGACGATGTTCTTGCAGCTCACTTCACAGCTGTAGAATTTGACGAAACAGGTAAGGCAACCAAGTACGAAATCAATGGTGGCTTCGATTGGAAGCTTGACATTGATAAGAGCTTCGACGGTCTCATCAACTTCGTATGCGACCTTCTCATGCCTCTCGATGATATCCTCGGTCTCCTTCTTGTTGGCGAAGAACTCAGAGTAATTCCTGATGACGACGCTACAGACGGTAGCATTGACGAAATCAGCATCGTAGGCGGCAGAGGCTACAACTTCGCAATCATCCCGCTTCTCGAAGCATTCGGTATCGAAGCTCTCACAGAAGCAGAATACCTTGAAGCAGCTGAAACAGAAGGCTATCTCAAGCCCATCCTTACAGCTCTTATCGGCAAGGTAGAAACACTCCTTGACAAGCCCATCGAGACACTTCTTCCGATGCTTGCTAATATCTTCTACTTCATCGGTTCAGACGGTATTAACAGCATTGCAGATAATCTCCTTGCATTCGTTAACTATCTCCTCGTTAAGGTTGACAAGGTATTCCACATCGGCGTATCCATCGACCTTGGCGCAGCTAAGATTCTCGACTACGAGCTTGGCGAAGGCAACAGACTTGAAGCAGGCGTGAAGATTGACGTTGATCCCATCGAGCTTCTCGATCTCATCAACGGTCTCCTCGACGGTATCGTGGTTAACGAGAAGCCTCTCGGTCTCTCACTCGGCGCAATGTCCGATGAAGACAAGGCACTCTACGGCAACTGGTGGCTCAGCATTGCTGCTAAGATGGCTGTAGGCGAAAAGGCTTACACTGCTAAGGTTAACGGCATCGACCTCAGAATGTACTTCGGCGACGACGAAGTTGAGGTTGCTGAGGACGGTAAGATCACAACTATGCTCACCGTTAACGGTGCTGACGTAGAGGTTGAGCTTACACCTGTTGCAGATGTAGATCTCGAAATCAGAAAGATTGCAACAGCTCAGGTTAAGACTGACGGTTCAGAGGCAGAGTGGTACAATGTAGTCGGTGATCCCGAAGATACATTCACAACTCTCATCAATGCAATTCTTACCGAAGAAAACACCTATGCTATCGCAGAACTTGTAACAGGTCTCCTTGGTACAGCTCTCGACAGTATGGACGGTAAGGTAACAAAGACTCAGTATACTGACGGTGAAAACACCTACTACTTCGCTGACAAGGTTATCACGGCTGAAGATGACGACACCTTCACCGCAACCTATAAGGACGAAGCTGGTAAGGAAGTTGTTATTAAGAACCTCACAAAGGTAATGGACGGCGAAAATGCAGTAACTAAGGTAGAAGCAGACGACAGCGAGCTCAACCTTAAGGGTCTCATTTCTGACATCCTTTACAGCGCAGACGGACTCAGAAGTCTCATCTCCGCAGTAGTTCTTCTCATCAGCGGTCAGTATGACATCACAACATATTCCACAATCTTCAAGTATCTTGGCGTACTCACCTTCTTCAGCGGTGAGGATGCAGGTAACAAGACATCACTCAACACAGCGATTGAAAAGCTTGACGCTATCATCACACGTGAAGCTCCCGAGCTTATCGCAATGTTCGTTCCTGAAGATGCAACAGGCATCCTCAAGACACTCCGCGATGCAGCTGACGGTTCAGCAAACCTCGGCGATATGGTAGATACTCTCCTTAACGACCTTCTCCTCACAGAAGCAAACTTCGATGCAATCATCGGTGCAGTTGTTAAGGCAATCTCCGGAATTCTTACAGCAGACCTTTGCGGTACTCTTAAGGATCTCCTCGGCATCGACCTTATGCCCGTAGCATTCGCAAATGCAACAGGTAACGCAGATGTTAAGAACTATGTAAACGCTGCAGATGCAGGTGAAGACAATGTTCTCACATGGGCAGAAGTTTGGGCTGCACACAGTGATGCAGACGGCAAGCACGTTGCATTCAACTGGACAACAATTGAGGACGACGGTAACGTAACACTCACCAAGTTCGTTGATGCTATCTGCGACCTTCTCAGACCTCTCAATCCCGTTCTCGACTTCATCCTCGCTGACGGTGCTATCACCCTCATCCCGGACGAAAACGGTAAGGCAGCTATCACTCTTCCCGGCGGTAACGCATACAACACAGCAATCGTTCCTCTCTTCAAGGCACTTGGCGTAGACCTTGCAGAGCTTGATACAGAAAACGGTACAGATAAGTCCACAACAGCTATCAAGTATCTTGTTAACGGTCTCATCAGCAGAGATGATCAGGGCCATGCAGCAGGTCTTGTAACAAAGATCAGCGAGGCTCCTCTCAAGACTATCCTTGAGCTCGTAGCAGGTCTCTCATATCTCCTTGCTAACAACAACCTTGAACCCATCATCAAGAACCTCCTTGCACCCGTATTCTCAATCCTTGACCTCCTTGAAGAAGTTGTTTCAAGAGATCAGATTGACGAAATGCTCAAGAAGTTCCTTGTTATCGACAATAAGGCATACGGTCTCACCGACCTTATCGAAATCGGTAACAACGGCGGTGCAAACCTTGTAGGTCTCCTCAACGGCCTCATCGGCGGACTTGAGATTTATGCTGACAGCTCATACAATGAGGACGGCACTCTCAAGGAAGACGCAAAGCCTGTTGACGTACTTACACTCCTTCCCGAAGACTTCTTCGTAACTCTCTCCAAGTACGCAGTTGACGTTAAGGAATACGATAACGGTACAGACGTACACGGTACATCCGCAACCGGTCACGACATTCCTGACGCACTCCTTGGTACAGACGCATACGATTGGGATTATGACGCTGCTGAAACTCTTATGTATGTTCTTGATACAGTTCTCAGCGACACATTCCTTAAGGTTCTTGCAAACATGCTTAAGGCTGACGCTACAGTTGAAGGCATCCTTACAGGTCTTGCTGATAAGGAAATGGATATTGTAGAGCTCATCCTTGTGCTCCTTGACAATTACACACTCACCTATAATAAGATTCCTCAGAGCGACCTTACCGGTGACGCAATCGACTACGATGCATTCGGTGAAAACAAGGCAGAGGTTGAAACAAACCTTCCCGGCGCTATCACAGCTCTCGATGCACTTGTTCCCACTATCCTCGGCTTCGTAAAGATCAACGGCACTAACTACGGTTCACTCAGCGAACTTGTTAACGGCCTCGTTGCAAACGCAGACCTTGGCAAGCTTCTTATGGAACTTCTCGTTCCCGTACTTGCAACTCTCGACATTGACGACATCCTCGGTTATGTAAATACTCTTACAAACCTCGAGGTTGACATCAGTGCAAAGAACTTCGCAAATTCCGCTAAGTTCGGTTCAAGCCTCAAGGCATTTATCGGCGACGCAGAAACATGGGCAGAAGTTCTCGAAGCACGCTTTGATGTAACCTATAAGGAAGACGGCAAGACAATCGATAAGGCAACTCTTAAGACAACCAAGACAACAGATGATGACGGTAATGAAATCCTTGTTCCCGCATTTGACTTCGGTCTTGATACTCTTGCAGACGTTGTTGACTTCGCAGCTGACCTCCTTATGCCTCTTGACGTAGTATTCAAGGTTCTCCTCAGCGGCGGCGACCTTATCGCTCTTCCCGACGAAGAAGAACATGTAAACGAAATCAAGATCAAGGGCGGCTATGGCTACAACTACGCTATCGTACCTCTCCTTGAAGCTCTCGGCGCAGAGCCCATGAGCCAGGCAGAGTATGATGCAGAGGTTGCAACATACGGCTCATCACTCAAGCCCGTACTCGATGTAATCGTTGAAAGAGTTGATTCAATTCTCAACGCTCCCATCACTGAAGTACTCGGTCTTGTAGCAAATCTCTTCTACTTCATCGGTTCAGACGGTATTAACACAATCGTTAATAACCTTGTAGCTCCCGTAACCAAGCTTCTCAACGAAGTATGTGACGTATATCCCATCGGTATCAAGGTTGCTATCGAAAACGGCGAATTCGTATTTGGTATCGACTACCTGAACGAGGGCAAGGTACCCGCAGGCTTCCACTTCGACATCAGTCCTGACGAACTTGCAGGTCTCCTCTCCAATATCGTAGCAGGTATTAAGATTGACCTTGATAAGGACGGCACAGCTGATGAGCTCGGTCTCTCTCTTGACCTCAACTGGCTTGAAATGGCTGCAGCAATGGCTAAGAGAAATGACGCAGGCTCAATCATCTACACTGAGTCAGCAATGGTTTACGGCTATAACGATACAGAAGTAACCGGTAACGGTAACGATCCTTATAAGAACATCAGCGGCGAAGCTGCAGATGCACTTGTAACTATTCTCGATGCTCTTCTTACAGAGTCAAACGTAGCAGCTATTAAGGAACTTGTTACAGGTCTCCTTGGTGATGCAAATCTTGATCCCGCAATTGCAGGTCTCATCAATAAGGTTCTTTCAGACGGCGACGGTATCATCAACCTCGTTGGCGCAGTAGTACTTGTTCTCACAGGTAAGTACGACATTGACGTAATGGATCTCGTCTTCAAGTTCCTCGGTGATGTTGATTACGATGTTGAAAATGCAGACAAGGCTATCGATGCTCTCGACAGACTTATCGGCAAGGCAGTTCCCGAAGTTCTTCCTCTCATCGCTGGCGATGACGTTGAAGAGGGCTCAATCCTTGACATTATCTCTGATGCAGCAGCAAACGTACCCGCAGGTACACCTGTTCTCACTCACATCATCGATACACTTCTCGGCGACTTTGTCTTCACTCAGAAGATGATGAACACCGTAACAGACCTCGTTGTAGGTACAATCGGCGGTATCTTAAGCGAATCACTTTGCGGCACTCTCAATGACCTTCTCGGCATTGACCTTTCACCCGCAGGCTTCGCAGCAGCAGCAAACAACAGCGAATTCACAGCATATATCGCATCTGCAGTAGCAGCTTACAACGCTAAGCATGCAGCAGACGAAGGCTTCACAGCAGTAACAGCAGACACAATCACTTGGGCAGCTGTTAAGGAAGCTAAGGCTGTAACAACAGGTACAGGCGAAGATGCAAAGACAACCTACGGCACAATGTTTACTCTCACTGAGGATAACGAGCAGGATGAATTCCTCGGAAACATCTTCGACGTGCTTCAGGTAGCAGAACCCGTACTTGCTCTCCTTCTCACAGGTGACAGCCTTGAAATCGCAGAAGGCTTCAACGTTGAAAACATCAAGATTCTCGGCAACGCAGGTTACGAGAACGCAATCAAGTACCTCTTCAAGGGTCTTGGTCTTGATCAGATGGGCGCAACATGGAAGACTCTCGGTGCAGACGATGACGCAATCGATGCTCTCCGTTACACAGTTGAGTATGTACTCGATCTTGTAAACGGTCTCGGTGAAGCTCCCGTTGATACAATCCTTGTGCTTGTATCCAACCTCAGCTATCTCATCGCAAACAACGGTGTTGAGGTTATCCTCACCAACCTTGTTTCACCCGTACTTTCACTTGTAAATGCTCTCGAAGAGACTATCTCAAGAGAACAGCTCGACGCTCTCATCGAAGGTCTTGTTAAGGCAGACCTCCTCGGTAAGCCTCTCAACATTACAAACATTCTCACCATCGCAGGTGATAACGGTAAGGTACTCGTTGACCTCATCAACGGTCTCCTTCCCGCAATCAAGGTTTATGACGAAAGCGACTACAACGCTGATGGTACTCTTAAGGAAGGCGCAGAACCTACAGTTGTTATCAATGCACTTCCCGATACCTTCTTCGTTGACCTTGCTAAGGCAGCTATCGAAGTAACCGATCCCGCCGGTTATGTAGATCCCACAGACGTTGGTAAGGAAGCTAAGGCATGGACAGTTGACACAGGCGACGCTCTCATGTACATCCTTGAGACAGTTCTTTCAACTGACTTCTTACAGATCCTCTGCAACGTTCTCAAGATCAACGCAACAAACGATGACGGCTCCAAGAACATGGTTTACGGTATCATTACAAGTCTTGCAAATAAGGAAGAAGAGCTTCTCGATGTTCTCCTTTCACTCCTTGTTAAGTATCTTGTAGTTTACACCGAATTCAAGCAGCCTGCAGTTGAAAAGATTGAAGGCGTTAAGGCTGAATCTAAGGGCCAGTTCGAATCAGTAGTAACAAACCTTGATGCACTTATCCCGACAGTACTCGGTCTTGTTGGTGTTAAGGATGCAGAAGGCAACACAGCAACAAGCCTCAAGGGTCTTGTAGAAGGTCTCGTTGTCAACGCTGACCTCGGTAAGGTTCTTATGGAACTCCTTGTTCCTCTCCTTGCAGGTCTTCCCGCAGAGACAATCGACACGGTTCTCGGCTATGTAACTCAGCTTACAAACCTTAAGGATATCGATATTGCTCCTCAGGCATTCGCTAAGGGCAACTTCGGTTCAAGCCTCAAGGACTTCATCGGTAATGCAGAGACATGGACAGACGTTCTCAACGCACGCTTCACAAAGACAACAGTTGACGGTGAAGATAAGTACGTACTCAATGCATACGACTTCGGTATTGATTCACTCGAAGCTCTTGTAAACTTCGTATGTGATCTTACTGCTCCTCTTGATTGCATCCTTGCTCTCCTTCTCCAGGGCGGCCAGGTTAAGGCTGACTTCATCGCAAGCGGCAGCACATCAACAGGTAAGGCTCTCAGCATCCTTGACGAAGTAAACGTTATGGGTGGTATGGGTTACAACTATGCAATCATCCCGCTTCTTGAACTCCTCGGCATCGATGCTGACAACCAGGCAGCATATGACGCAGCAGTTGAAGCAAACCACGGCAGCACACTTTACCCGATTCTCAACCAGCTTGTAAATGCTCTCATCGAAGATGGCGGTATCCTCGAGAATCCCATCAGCTGGCTCACAGATATTCTCGCAAATCTCTGTTATGCTCTTGCAACTGACGGCATTACAACAATCGTTGACAATCTCCTTGCTCCCGTAAATATGCTCATTGAAAAGGTTGATAAGCTCTTCCCGATCGCAATCGACATCAACATCGGCGACATCAACGGCGGCGATAAGAATGTTGTGGATACCTACATCGGCACAGTTCGTCCTCAGAACATCAAGGCCGGTATCCACGTACGCGTACCCGGCGAAGCAGTTTCCGAACTTCTCAACGGTATTCTTGCTCCCATCGAGCTTGAAATCAACGGTAAGAAGGTTAAGCTTATCAAGGATACAGGTCTTGCACTCAACTGGATTGAGCTTGCAGGTAAGGCCGGTAAGGATGCAAACGGTGACGGTACAGTAGACTTCAATAATACTGCTCTTGATCCCAAGTACGACATCTACAACGGCACAGGATATAAGACTCTTGCAGGCGACGCAGCAGACACCTTCGCAACAGTTCTCGAGGTTGTTCTCGAATCTGTAAATGTTGAAGCTCTCCTCGACGCACTCGGTCTTGATCCCAGCATCAGAGACTTCATCGAAGATATCCTCGAGGATCCCACAAAGATCATCGACGCTATCACAAATCTCTTCAGCAACAAGCCTGTATACCAGCCCGTACAGAACAGACCTATCGATCTCTCCAAGCCCGGTATGGATTACAGCTCATATCTCACCTTCACAGAAGAGAATGCAGACATAATCGCATCCAACATCGACCAGCTCATCGTTGATATCCTCAGCGCAGCAGGTCTCGGCTCAATCGAAGGCCTTATCTCCGGCTTCATCAATGACGCACTTGTCAATAACCTTCTTGATACAATCTTCGGTCTCCTCGCAGGCGACTCAGTAGCTGGTATCCTTAATACAGTTAAGGGCCTTGAATTCCACGTACTCAGCAGCCTTGACGAAGAACTCACCGATGCTAACAGACTTGTTCTTGACCTTACAGTTCTCGGCTTCCGTGACAAGCTTGCTCCTATCGCAGCAAGCAAGACATATCTCGCTCCCTTCGTTGCTCGTCTTAACGCAGCAATCGCAGCTAAGGGCGAAGAAGCTACATGGGCTGACGTAGGCTCAATGTCAGGCATCAACTGGGGTATTGACTCAGCTACAAGCCTCAAGGGCAAGCTTGATGCACTCGCAGCAGCATTCGCAGGCGTACTTACACCGCTTAACGGCGTACTCGAACTTCTCCTTATCGGCGAAGGCAAGTACCTCAACGTACTCGGTCTTGTAAACATCGCAGGCGGCGACGGCTACGACTACGCAATCATCCCGCTCCTTGAAGCACTCGGACTTTCCTCAACAGAGGTTAAGAACGAAAACGAATACAAGAAGGCAGTTGCTGCAGATGAAACTCAGCTTCTCGGCTACATCCTCGACAGAGTAGTATACTTTGCTGACGGACTCCTCGACAAGCCTGTAGATTCACTTCTCGGCATACTTCCCAACCTTGCATACTTCTTCAGCAATGAAGGTCTCCTTCTCACAGTTAAGAACCTTCTCGCTCCTGTATACAACATTCTTGATCTTGTTCTTCCTCTCCTTGGCGTGAAGCTTGAGGACTACCTCGATCTCGAACAGCTTGTTGCAAACATCGATCTTGGTAAGTTAATCTTCAAGAGCGACAGATATTCAGTGAAGCTTCCGACTCTCAACTGGACATCACTTGCAATGGGCGGTGCAGAAAAGGCAATCGAAGTTTCAACTTCAAGAACTAACCCGGGCAACGCTCCGTACGCAGCAACATGGGCTAACTCCTTCAAGCAGCCTATGAGAGCTGACGAATATGTAGCATACGCAGCAGGTCACGACATCACAGACGCAAGTCTCTTCAAGAATACTCAGAAGAAGATCGTTGCTGATAAGGGCGATACTCTTACATGGCTCTTCGACTATGTATTCTCAGTATTTGAAGTACCTGAAAACAGAGAGACACTTGTTAAGTGGATTGTAGACTTCTTCGAGCTCCAGAGCGGTGCAGAACAGACCGTAAGATATGCTATCAACGAACTGTTCAACCAGGCAGCTATATACAACTCATCCGATATCATCGTATCCGCACTCTTCTACTTACTCGGTGCAGGCGTTGTAATTGACGCAGCTCTTATGGGTAACATCAAGACAATCCAGGGCATCTTCGATCAGCTCTTCGGTGCAATGGGCAGCAACTCAGGTTGCGCATACTCAAGCATCGCTAAGATTATGCAGGATCTCACAGGTGTTTGGGATGACACAGTCGGTGATGATGAAGATCATGAGGATGCAGTTGAAGATGCAGAGGAATCTCTCAACTGGTTCCAGAGACTTATCAAGAAGATTAAGGAATTCTTCCAGAAGATTTTCAGCATCTTTAAGTAAGCCTCAGCCGACAGTGAAACAGTGTAACAGCTGAATAACTAAAGATTACCCCCGCTTCCTTACGAGGCGGGGGTTTCTTGTTGCTTTTTTCAGCGTGATATGGATTTTCAGTAAGAGTTGTGTTATAATGCTTAAGAAAAACATATTATAAACAGAGGTGAAGGTAATGAAAATTACAGATATAAGAGAAATAAAAGAAAGTGCCGCAACACTTTTCGATGAAAAATGGGCGCTTATCACTGCTGGTAACAAAGAAAGCTATAACACTATGACTGCCTCATGGGGCGGTATCGGTGAACTCTGGAACAAGGACGTCTGCTTCATTTTTATCCGGCCTCAGAGATATACCTATGAGTTTACCGAAAGAGAAGAGTATTTCACGGTCAGCTTCCTTCCCGAGCAATACAGAAAGGCTCTTGCTTTCTGCGGCAGAAACAGCGGCAGAGATTGTGACAAGGCAAAGGAAGCAGGGCTTACACCTATGGCTTTTGACGAAAGCATGGGATTTGAGGAAAGCGAGGTTACAGTGCTTTGTAAAAAGCTTTACTATCAGGACCTTTCTCCCGAAGGCTTTGTTGACAGCAAAATAGACACCGACTGCTACAGTGCAAAGGATTATCACAGAATGTATATCGGTGAAATAGTAAAGGTATTCATAAAGTAAAAAAACAAGAAAAGTTCTTTTGATTCTTTTCTTTCAAGAAAAGAATGCCCGTCCGGCGAGGACACTATAACACTGACAAAAGAATAAAGCAGTCGGAATTACATATTACATATTCTGACTGCTTTTTTTATATTTAAATTATAAGTGAAAGGTAGTAGAAAGTTATTTTTCGAGAAAATCAACAATTCTTTCAACGCATTCTTCAGCGGAAAGTCCCGAGCAATCAACGGTGATGTCGGCATATTTTCTGTAAAGGGGCTCTCTTTCCTCAAAAAGGTCGCTCAGGGTAGTGCCTTCCTTCATAGCAACTCCTCTCGTGTGAATGTTGAGAAGCCTTTTTTCAAGCTCTTCAAGAGGTGTATCAAGATAAACCGCAATGCCGTTGCTTTTTAGGCTTTTCATAGCTTTTTCACCGTATACTGCACTGCCGCCGGTGGCAATAACAGTATTTGAGAAGCTCAGGTCGGAGAGGATATTCTCCTCCGCTCTGATAAAGCCCTCGGTGCCTGCTTCGGCAATTATATCACACAGCGGTGAAGAAAACTTTTTTTGAATTATAAGGTCGGTGTCGCAAAAATCCATAAGCAGACTCTTTGCAAGAAGCACACCGACGGTGCTTTTTCCTGTTCCGGGCATACCTATAAGAACAATATTTTTCATCCTGCACCTCCGTATTTTTTACTGTAAAAGGCTACTGCTTCACGAAGACCCTCTGAAAAGCTTTTTTCTGCCCTCCAGCCGAGATCAGCTTTAATTTTACTGCAATCAATCGGGTATCTCAGGTCGTGGCCGGGTCGGTCTTCGACAAAGGATATCATACTTCTGTCTTTTCCCGCAAGAGAAAGAAGAGCCGAAACAAGCTCAAGGTTACTTTGCTCCTTTTCACTTGCAACGTTGTATATTTCTCCGATTGTCCCATTGTGAAGTATCAGGTCGATTGCCTTGCAGTGGTCATCAACGTGAAGCCAGTCACGAAGGTTTCTTCCGTCGCCGTAAACGGGTATTCTTTCAGCTGCAAGAGCCTTTCTTATCACTGTCGGAATGAGCTTTTCGCTGTGCTGGTAGGGACCGTAGTTATTGCTTGAGCGGCTTATCGTAACGGGCAGACCGAAGGTTCGTCCGTAGGAAAGCACAAGAAGGTCAGCCGAGGCTTTGCTTGCGGAATAAGGAGAAGATGGCAGAAGTCTGTCTGTTTCGTTGAAGGTGTGACCGCTTTCAAAAGGAAGGTCACCGTAAACCTCATCGGTTGATATCTGGTGAAAGCGTATCTTACCGTACTTCAGGCAGGCATCAAGCAGTACACCCGTACCGAGTACGTTAGTGCTGATAAAAAGGTCGGGATTTTCAATTGAACGGTCAACGTGACTTTCTGCGGCAAAGTTAATTACAGCGTCAAAGACCTCCTCGGCAAAAAGGCTGTATATTGCCTCACGGTCACGGATATCGCCTCTGACAAAGCGAAAGCCGCCACTGTTTTCAAGCTCGGTAAGGCACTGCGTATTAGCCGCATAGGTGAGAAGGTCATAGCAGACTATTCTGTAATCGGGATGCACCCTTTTCATATACTTTATAAAATTGATTCCGATAAATCCGGCGCCGCCGGTAACAAGAAGCTTCATTTTTTCCCCTCCCTGAAATCAGGTGCGTTTTGTAAACTGTCTTCCGCAGTGGGGACAGTCGATTTTTATTTTTCCTCTGTTTTTCGGTACTCGCAGAGTGCGGTGGCAGGAGGGACAGTTGAAATATCTGTGGTCTCTGTCTTTTTTCTGAAGGAGCTTTTGTGAAAAGTACTTTATCCATTTGCCGAAAACCTTCATAAAAGCTGCTTCCTCCTGCTTTCTCTTTGCAAAGTTTCTGGAAAGAGCCCTGAAAAGAGCAACGAGATAGGGAACATACGGAATATAGCTTATTAAGCGGAAGGCAAGATAAAGACTACGGTTGTGATACATAAGTCCCGTAAAGAAAAGCTGAACAACCGATAGAAGGATGCTCATCACAAAGCCGATGGCGAGCAAGGCTATATTAAGCTTATCAAGGCCGTACCGTCCTGCCATAAAGTTTCTTAAAAAACGTCTTATCAAAACTGACACTCCTTTCTTTACGGAATATGATAATCTGTTATATTAAATTATAATTAAATTATTTTAATCTGTCAATCGGTTGATTTTTTCAGCGTGCTAAGGTATAATCTTAAGCATACTAAAACAAAGGACGGCGTGAAAAATGAAACATATCAGCAAAATCTTCAAAAGGTACCTTGTTGATGCTATGAGCTATATGGCTCTCGGTCTTTTTTCTTCTTTGATTGTTGGTCTTATTATTTCACAGCTTGCAAAAATCCCGCATCTTGAAATGCTTGCCGAATTCTCGTCGGTGCTTTCTGCATCCTCTCCCGTAGTCGGCGGTGCAATCGGTGCGGCAATAGCCTACGGTCTTAAAAGCAAGCCTCTGGTTATTTTTTCCTGCATAGCCGTCGGCGCCTACGGATATGCTCTCGGCGGACCGGTAGGTGCTTATGTTTCGGCTCTTGTTGCAAACGAAATTGCTTCCCTCGTTGCAGGAAAAACGAAAATAGATATAATCGTAACTCCGCTTGTTACAATAATCGTCGGTGGCTTTGTAAGCTCCTTCTGCGGACCCTATCTTTCGCAGTTTATGAACAGTCTCGGCAATATAATCAACGAAGCAACTCAGCTTCATCCTTTCCCCATGGGTGTTGCTGTTTCAACTCTTGTTGGTCTTGCTCTTACTGCCCCGATTTCTTCTGCGGCTATCTGTATAATGCTCGGGCTTGACGGTATTGCGGCCGGTGCGGCGGCAGTTGGCTGTGCAGCACAGATGGTAGGCTTTGCGGTAACCTCATATAAAGAAAACGGTATAGGCGGTCTTATCTCTCAGGGCCTCGGAACAAGTATGCTTCAGTTCGGAAACATAATGAAGCGTCCCCAGATTCTTCTTGCTCCTACTCTCGCAGGAGCGGTACTCGGACCCGTTTCCACCTGCCTTCTTAAGATGACAAACATCCCTGCAGGTGCAGGTATGGGAACAAGCGGACTTGTAGGACAGTTCGGTGCATATACGGCTATGAGCGAAAGCTTCGGCAGTATAAAGGCGGTAGTGCTCATTGTTGTTATGCATTTTATTGCCCCTGCGGTACTCAGTTATATTTTCCACATAGCTTTCAAAAAGCTCGGAATAGTCAAGGATGAATATTTAAGACTTAAAAAACCTGAATAAAGGAGAATAATATGAACGCATACGATTTTGATGATACCATATACAAGGGAGACTCCTCTCTTCACTTTTTCGTTTTTTATTTAAGGAGAGAGCCGGGCCTTGTAAGATACCTTCCTACCGTTGTGAAGATTCTCAGAGATTACCATAAGGAAAAGATACAATTCGGGGATATTACCGCTCGCTTCGGTGATGTTTTCAAGGAGTATTTTTCAACTCACAAGGTGGATTTCGAACAGGTTGCCAAGGAATTCTGGGATAAGCACGAAAAGAGAATAAAGCCCTTCTATAAGGAAATACAGAAGGAGGATGACCTTGTGATTACTGCATCCCCTTCATTTATGGCTGAGGAAATCTGCCGCCGTCTCGGTATAAAGCACTGCCTTTCAACAGACTTTGACACCAAGACCGGAGAATTCAGAAGAGCCTGCTTCAGAGAGAGGAAAATAGACTTTCTTCTCGAAGCTTTTCCCGACGGACAGATAGATGATTTCTATACCGATTCGATGAACGATAAATTCCTTTTTCCTTACGCAAAGAGAGTTTTTATGGTTAAGGGCAACAAGATTACAAGAATACAGTGATGGAAAGACTTGATAAGATAATCGCTTCTCAGGGGAAGTACTCACGAAGCGAGGTTAAAAAGCTTGTTAAGGCCGGTCGGGTAACTCTTGACGGTACTGTTGTAAAAAGCTCCGATGTGAAGGCTGACGAGGAAGCAGATATAAGGATTGACGGGGTTAGCCTCAATTATAAAAAGCATATTTATATTATGCTCAATAAGCCTCAGGGTGTAATCAGCGCCACTGAGGACAGAACGCAGAAAACCGTGCTTGATCTCGTACCCAAGGAGCTTTTCCGCAACGGACTTTTCCCTGCAGGAAGGCTTGACGGAGACACAACGGGCTTCGTACTTATAACCGATGACGGCGACTTCGCTCACCGCATTCTTTCTCCGAAAAACCACATAATGAAAACCTACCATGCAACGCTGAGAGACCCTCTTTCCGAGGAGGATATTGTCCGCTTCGGGGAAGGGCTTACCCTCGGTGACGGTACTGAGTGCCTTGAGGCTTACGTAAGAGTGATTGAAATAGGAGAAAAAACGATAGCGGAAATCAAAATCTGCGAGGGAAAGTATCATCAGGTGAAAAGAATGTTCGCTTCAATCGGCAATAAGGTTCTTGCTCTTCGCAGAGTGAAAATGGGCGGACTTGAGCTTGACCCGGATCTGCCTGAAGGTGAATGCAGAGAGATAACCGCCGAAGAAATAGAGCTTCTTTTAACAAAAGAATAAAAGTTCTTTTGTTATTTTTAAGAAAAAAAGCCTGTCCGCCGAGGACAGTACTGTTATAAATATAAAAGCTGTCGGATTTGTTTTCCGACAGCTTTATGTTTTGTTACGGTATATTATTTGTTCTTTACGATTTCGTTATACATCTTCTGATGTGTGGAATAATCGTTGTTATAGTAATAATTCCAGTCCGCATCTGTAAAGAAGAAGTAGTAGTCTGTTTCTGCGGGGTAAAGAGCGGCTTCAATGGCGGCAATTCCCGGGTTACATATAGGTCCTGCGGGAAGCCCGTCACACTTGTAGGTGTTGTAAAGAGGAGCAAACCTTGATGTATCCTCTTTAAGATAAGGCGAATCGGTAATACGGTCATTGACGTAATGAATTGTTACATCACACTGCAATTTGCCGTAGGAGGGATTGTTGATACGGTTATGAAGCACCGAGGAGACAAGAGGCATTTCCTTCGGGTCGCTCGCTTCCTCCTGAATGATAGAGGCAAGAGTGATGATTTCACTCATTGTGTAGCCAAGCTCAGCAGCTCTTTTCATATGCTCGTCGGTAATTCTTGTGTCTGTATTTTTAAGAAAGCGGTTAAGTGCCTTTTCTGCGCTTTCTCCCTTATAAAAATCATAGGTGTCGGGGAAAACAAAGCCCTCAAGGAAATAGGCGGTGTTTTCGGCTTCGAAGCCTTCGAGGAAGTCATAGCCAAGAGATGAAAGAAACTCAATATCCGTTGCAAGAGCCATAAAATCCGAAGCGGAGCAGACGCCGTTTTCCTCAAGCTTCTCCGCTGTTTCAATAAGAGTCAAGCCCTCGGGGAAGGTAACACGGACTGTCAGGTCATCGCCCCACTCAACCGTGGGCTGAGGTGCGGTGGCATCGGTACCTGTTGACGGAGACGGAATTCTTCCGCCGCAGGCACAAAGCAAGACAGCAAGAAGAAAGGCAATAACTATCAGGGATGTTTTTTTCATAACAACACGTCCTTTATTTTTTGAGCATAAAGATTATAACACACAATCTGACGAAACTGAAGCAAAGAGGGCATAATTTAATAAAAAAGTCAGAAAATACTCTTAAACCTTGCTCAAAAGAGAACGGATTTTAAAAAAAGACTTGAAAAATATACAGAATTAGTATAAAATGGTGTGGTAAAAATAATCTTTATTATTCGGAGGAATATAAAAATGGTATCAGCAGGTGATTTCAGAAACGGCGTAACTTTTGAAATGGACGGCAACGTTCTTCAGATCGTTGAATTCCAGCACGTTAAGCCCGGTAAGGGTGCAGCCTTTGTTCGTGCAAAGGTAAGAAACGTAATTACAGGTTCAGTTATTGAACGTACCTTCAACCCCAGCGAAAAGTTCCCCACCGCTTTCGTTGAAAGAAAGGATATGGAATATTCATACAGTGACGGCGGTCTTTATTACTTTATGGATCCGGAAACCTATGAGCTTGTTCCCATCAATGAAAGCGAGCTTTCAGATAACTTCAAGTTTGTTAAGGAAAATATGACTTGTAAGATTCTTTCCTACAAGGGCAACGTTTTCGGTGTTGAGCCTCCCAACTTTGTTGACCTTCAGGTTACAAAGACAGATCCCGGCTTTGCAGGTAACACCGCAACAAACACAACAAAGCCCGCTACACTTGAAACAGGTGCAGAGGTTAAGGTTCCTCTTTTCATTGACGAGGGCGAATACATTCAGATTGATACAAGAACAGGCGAATATCTCGGCCGTTCAAAGGGTGAATAATTAACTTTAAGAAAGGAGATACTACTATGTCAGTATCAGAAAAGGTTGCATATTTAAAGGGACTTATGGAAGGTCTCGATATTGATAGCGATAAGAAAGAAGGCAAAATGTTTGCCGCTATTATCGATGCTCTTGAGGAAATTGCAGAAGAGCTTGACTGCGTTGACGAGGATATCGCAGAGCTTCAGGACTATATCGAAGAAATCGATGAGGACCTTGGCGATGTAGAGGAATTCGTATACGAATGCTTCGACGATGACGATTGCTGCTGTGATGACGATTGCGACTGCTGCTGTGACGATGAGGATTGCATCGAGGTTACATGCCCCGCTTGCGAAGAAACCGTTTGCATCAGCCTTGATGAAATCGACGATAACGCAGAAGCAGAATGCCCCTGCTGCGGTGCAACTCTTGAGTTTGAAATCGAAGAAGAGGAAGACGAAGAATAATTGATTTCATCAGTTCCCTGCTTTTGCGGGGAACTGCGTTTTTTATCAGTAATTTATATAAAGGAGAAATTTTATGAAGAAGATAATTGCAGTTATATTAGCGATGATTCTTACTGTCGGATGTTTTTCTACGTCAGCCTTTGCTGTTGAGGAGGAAGAGCTTCTTCAGTTCGGTGAGGACGGAAAGTTCACTGTACTTCACCTTACCGACATACAGGATACATATATGTTCAAGGAAAAAACCCGTAAGTATATCAACAACATTCTTTCTATGACAAACCCCGATCTTATCGTTCTCGGCGGCGACAATATTGCAGGCTTCGGCTCAGGCTTCAAATGGGGTGCACGAACTGCTATTGATGCCTTTATGAGCATTTTTGAGGAACGCGGCATTAAGGTTGCTATGGTTTTCGGTAATCACGATGATGAGGGTCAGGCAACAAAGCAGGATATGATGGAAATGTATGAGCAATATGATTGCTTTGTGGGCTGCACAGGCTTTACAGACGGCGAAAGAGTAGGCAACTACAACCTTCCCATCCGTTCAAGCGACGGCAGCCGTGATGCCTTCAATATCTGGCTTGTTGATTCGGGAACATACAAAAATCTTGATGATGATCAGGGCTATGCGGCTGTAAATAAAGCAACTCTTGATTGGTACACCGAAGCAAGCATCGCTCTTGAAGAAGCAAACGGCGGCAAGGTGCCCTCTCTTATGTTCCAACACATTATAGTACCCGAGATTTACGATGCTCTTGTTGAGGTTGATGCTTCCGTTGAGGGCGCTGTAAGCTATCAGCCTACAGATGATGCGGAAAAGAAGTATTATATCCTTCCCGAGGGCGCAAAGGGACAGCTTTTAGAGCAGCCCTGTCCTCCTCTTTATAACGAGGGTCAGTTTGAGACCGTAAAGGAAAGAGGCGACGTGCTTGCTATCGTTACCGGTCACGACCACACAAATACCTTTGATGTTGAGTACGAGGGTATCAGACTTATCAATTCTCCGTGTGTAGGATATGCTTCATACCACAACGAAGAAAACATCGGTGCAAGAGTATTTATTCTTGATGAAAACGATGCAGAGAATTTTGAAACCTACCTTATTAACACAGAGGATGCAAAGAGCTTTGTTGAAAATGAAATCAAGCCCGTTTGTGACTGTGATTGCCACAAGGATGGCTTTGCCGGCTTTATCTATTCGGTTAAGCGTCTTTTCTGGAAGCTTTTCAGAATTAATAAGACCTGTGACTGCGGCGGAGTGCACTATTGATATGACGATAAGAAGGGCAGTCCCTGCAGATATACCGTACCTGCTTGAAATCTACAACTACGAGGTTGAAAAGGGTACGGCGACACTTGATATTGACAAGAAAACCCTTCCCGAATGGGAAGGGTGGTATTATGCTCACGGCACAGAGGATCATCCGCTGATAGTCTGTGAAATTGAGGGTGAGGTTTCCGGCTACGCTACTCTTTCCTCCTACCGTTATAAGCAGGCGTACAGCTCAACCGCAGAGCTTTCCGTTTACGTTTCACCTTCCTTCAGACGAAGAGGTGTGGGTGAGGCACTTACAAGAGAGATTCTTTCCTTGGCAAGGGAAAATCCCCGCCTGCACACAGTTGTTTCGGTTATCACAAGCGGTAATGAAGCGTCGGTAAGACTCCACGAAAAGCTGGGCTTTACCTTCTGCGGCAGCATAAAAGAGGTCGGTGTCAAGTTCGGCAGGTACGTAGACATAGATAATTACAGTATTTTTGTGTGATAATCGCCGTTTTTTTCGCTAAAACACTTGCAAAACATAAACCGGTATGATATAATACCGATAATCCGTAATGCAATTCCGAGTGGGCTCAAGAGAGTCCGCTCTTCTTTGTTGCTTTTTACGGAAAATGACAACTGAATATTTTTAGAAGGAGTGATTATTATGGCAAAAGGCGGAAACACCGTCAAGGTTGTACGTGATCTCGTGGAGCCCTTCGCAAAGGAGCTTGGCCTTGATATCTGGGACGTACGCTTCCTTAAGGAAGGCGCAGACTGGTACCTTCGTATCTTTATCGATAAGGACGGCGGCGTAAGCATTGACGACTGTGTTGACCTTACCCATGCAATCAACGGTCCTCTTGATGAGGCAGACCCCATTGAGCAGGCATATTTTCTCGAGGTTTCTTCACCGGGTCTTGAGCGTGACCTTGTAAAGGACGAGCATTTCGAGGCTTATGTGGGTGAGAAAATCAAGGTTAAGCTCATCAGACCCGTGGACGGAAAAAGAGAATTCTTCGGCGTACTCGATTCCTATGAGGACGGCAACGTAACAATCAGATTTGAGGATGAAAGCACTTTCTCCTTTACGAAGAAGGAAGCTTCATGGATAAAAGCAGACGATTTTGATATGTAATTTATACCCGCAAACTTAACATAAAGAAAGGATGATTATAAAAAATGAACAAGGAATTTTTTGAAGCAATTAAATTGCTCGAGGAAGAAAAAGGTATCTCATCAGAGTATATGTATGAAAAGATTAAGGCGGCTATCATTTCCGCAACAAGAAACAGCTACGGCAACAGAGACAATGTTGTTTGTGATATCGATCCCGAAAAGCAGACAATGAGTGTTTATGTAAGAATCGCAGTTGTTGATGAGATTGAAGAGCCTCTTGCAGAAATGACTCTTGAGGAGGCAAGAAACTACGATGCAAATGCACAGGTAGGCGGCTTTGTGGAAATCACACTTGAGCCCAAGAAGTTCGGCAGAATCGTTGCTCAGACTGCTAAGAGCGTTATCCGTCAGGGTATCAGAGAAGCAGAAAGAGAGCTTGCCACAAAGGAATTCCAGAACAGACATCAGGAGGTTGTTACTGCAACAGTCAACCTTGTTTATCCTGAAACAGGCGATGCTTCAATCGAAATCGGCAGAGCAAATGCAATTCTTCCCAAGGCAGACCAGATTCCCGGCGAAACACTCGTTCCCGGTCAGCTTATCAAGGTTTACGTTGCTTCAATCAAGGAAGAAAACGGCACAAGCTATGCAAATATTTCAAGAAAGCATCCCGGTCTTGTAAAGAGACTTTTCGAAACAGAGGTACCTGAAATCTACGACGGTACAGTTGAAATTGTTTCAGTTTCAAGAGAAGCAGGCTCGAGAACAAAGATTGCAGTTAACAGCCATGACGAAAATGTTGATGCAGTCGGCGCTTGTATCGGCCCCAGAGGTCAGAGAGTAAGCAATATTGTTGAAATTCTCTGCGGCGAAAAGATTGATATCGTACGCTACAGCGAAGAGCCCGAAAAGTACATTGCAGCAGCACTTGCTCCCGCGGAGGTACTCTCCGTTATGGTTGAGGAAAGCGGCGCTAAGGCCTGCAGAGTAATCGTACCTGACAGCCAGCTTTCACTTGCTATCGGCAATAAGGGACAGAACGTACGTCTTGCCGCTAAGCTTACCGGCTGGAAGATAGATATCAAGCCTTTAAGTCAGGCTAACGCTTGAGAAGGGTGATAATATGACGCCTAAAAAAATCCCTATGAGAAAATGCCTCGGCTGCGGAGAAATGCTTGCGCAGAAGGAGCTTGTAAGGGTGGTTAAAACAAAAATCAAAGAGGAAAATGAGTCCGGTGAAGAAAAATATATCATCAGCCTCGACCTCGTGGGAAAAAAGGCGGGCAGAGGTGCATATATCTGTAAAAAAAGCGATTGCTTCGCCAAAGCGAGAAAGGCAAGACGCTTCGAAAAGGCTCTCAGCTGTCAGATTCCCGAAGAGATTTTTGCTCTTATGGAAAAGGAGCTGAAGGAAAATGAATGATAAATTCCTTTCCCTTTTAGGTATGGCAAGACGCTCGGGTAAGCTCAGCCTCGGTCACGATGCGGCAGTCGGCTCGATTGTCAGAAGCAAGGCATTTCTCTGTGTACTCTCCTTTGAGGGCTCGGACAGACTGAAAAAAGAAATGTCCCATGCCTGTACCTATGAAGACAAAAACATTCCCTTACTTATAACGGACTATACAATAACAGAGCTTTCGGCGGCTATAGGCTCAAAGGCGGCAGTAATCACTGTTGACGATGAGGGCTTCGC
Organism: Acutalibacteraceae bacterium; assembly: GCA_045603005.1. Classification (GTDB taxonomy): domain Bacteria; phylum Bacillota; class Clostridia; order Oscillospirales; family Acutalibacteraceae; genus UBA6857. Next base: position 31 of record JAZULG010000157.1, on the reverse strand, counting down.
CAAAGCGTTACAAGACAGATACACTGACAGA
>JAZULG010000156.1:0-2541 GCA_045603005.1 Acutalibacteraceae bacterium | reverse complement strand
AAAAAACAAAACCCGCTGAAAAGCGGGTTTTGTTTTTTAAACAATTGTTTAATTCCGTAGAATCAATGACTTATTTCTTAATAAGGTTGCCTTCTTCATCCTTTTCAATGCCAAAGATAGCAAGAACTGCATAGATGAATTCCCAAAGCATTGCGTACATGTCCTTAAGTGCGTCAAAATTCATTGTATTATCCTCCTTCTTTAAAAATTTAAATAAGTAAGATCAATTATTCAGCTTCTTCTGTTTCAGGATTCCAGTATGCGAATACCTTGTAAAGATATGCCCAAAGCTCCTGCCAAATTTTTTCAAACTTCTCGAAAAATTCTGCCATTGTTGTATCCTCCATATCATAAATTTACCAAGGGATTTCCCTTAATATGGTTATATTATATATCAGCAGACATTGAATGTCAATGGATTATTCAAAATTTTTTCATAATTTACAATTAAAAAAGAAAACACCTCCGGTTATCCGGAGGTGCCGTATAGCTGATTTTTTTATTCTCTGCCGAGGATTTCGTCAAGTCTTAAGAACTCGAAGATTGCATCAAAGAACTTATCAAATGCATCACTGATTCTCTTAAGAATAGCCTGGAAGCCGTTTACAAAATCTTCCTGCTGCTCTTCGCCCCAGTAATCATCAATGTTGTTTTTGTTATCCTCAAGATCCTGATTCTTATCGCTGCAGCAAGCACACTTGCAGTTGCAGGGCCAGATGCCTTCGCACTCTTCACAGCAAACAGTGCCGTCGAAGCCTGTTTCGCCGGGCTCATTGTTTTCGGTTGCACACTTTGTAAGATATGAATCGTCAAGGTTGGGACAGAATACACAACAGTGGCAAGCTTCACCGTCAAAGTGAGCTGCATCAGTGCAGGTGCAATCACCGTAAAGCTTATACTGGTAAATATAACCGTTGATATCCTCATCAACAGCAACCATCTCACGACCGGTAATTGCTGCAGAAGCAGTCATTGCAAAGCAGCTGAAGAGCATAACGATTGCTACTAAAATTGAAAGTGACTTTTTCATAATAATCCTCCTGTAAAAACGGCGCAATAATACAATACGCCTATATTGACACTTTCATTATAATAAATAAGGTAAAAAAAGTCAACAATATTAACAAAATTTTTTCTCGGACAAAAAAATTCCGTACAGCCGATGACTGTACGGAATAAATATTATGCTTTGCTTATGCGGCCGGTAATGCTTCCTCGCCTGTTTCGGGAGCTACGGGAGTCTCCTCTGTTTCGGGAGGTTGCTCATCGCCTATTAAACCGCCGATAAAGTCGCCGATCTGATCAATAAGAGCATCCTTGTCGATAATGCCGAAGATGATAGCAAGCTTAACATAAACCTTAGCAAGCTTAAGAACAATCTTTGCTACCTTAAGTGCGGGCTTCACGGTACCGAAGGGAAGATCAAGAATCCAATCGTATTCACCTAAAATGGAATCCTCTGTGCCTTCAGCATCCTCGCCTTCAGCCTCACTTTCGCCCTCGCCGCCTTCAGAGGGAGGAGTTACTACTGTTTCGTCTCCGCCTTCAGCCTCGCCTTCAGCAAAAGCAACTGTACCCATTGAGAAAGTCATAATGAGTGCAAGTAAAAGTGCAATAATTTTTTTCATATTGTTTTACCTCCTTTTAATTTGGTACTTCAAGTATATAATTTCAGGAAGATTTTGTCAATAGTTTTTTCTCTTTCCAAACTGTCTTCACAAAAAAACGCCGCCGTATCTTCTGAAAATACGGCGGTATCAGACTTTTATTTACCCATATTTCTGAGCATATCTATCGCTTCGTCGAGCTTATCGTCGGGAATGCATCTGAAATACATCACAGCGAGCTGCTCTTCTCTTGAAAGGTGAGCGGTGGGATCAGGGTCATTTATAGAGATTTCAGTTTCAATCTTTTTGAATCTCGGATTATTCTCTTCAACACCTGCAAGATATCCCACACTGCAGTTATACATTTTTGCAAGAGTAGTGAGGGTTGTGACAGAGGGACTTGTCTTTCCCGTTTCGTAGAAAGTATAGGTTGTTCTGTCAATACCTAAAATTCTTGCTACATCCTCCTGGGTAAGATGATGAGCTTTTCTGACTTCCTTGAGCATTTTTTTCACCATAAACATCACTCCTTATGTGAACATACTACCATAAAAAATGTAGAAATTCAAGTGTTTTAAATAAAATTATGTTATAATTTATCACATTTTTTCACACTGATTATTTTAAGTCTGTTTCACATTTTTTCACTGTGAAAATGGTTGTAAATTCTCTCTGCATCAGCCTTGCTTATACCCTTGACAGCACTGAGCTGCTCTCTCGTTGTCTGCGAAATTGCCGATACGGTACGGAAGCTTTTAAGAAGGATATCCGCCTTCTTCACGCCTATGCCCTCTATTCCGGTAAGACGGGAGCTGAGAGCACTTCTGCTGTGCTTCTGCTTATGGTAGGTTATGGCAAAGCGGTGGACCTCCTCCTGAATGGAGGATATAAGTGTAAACACCTGACGGACGGAGCTTATGGCGATCTCTCCCCC
>JAZULG010000155.1:0-2540 GCA_045603005.1 Acutalibacteraceae bacterium | reverse complement strand
CTACTACAGAGAAAGAGACAACAACCCAGAAAGAGACAACAACTCAGAAAGAGACAACAACTCAAAAGGTAACAGTAACCGAAGAAGAAAAAACGGAAATGGTTTGGATACCTCAATCCGGTAAAAAATATCATAGTCATTCAAGTTGCAGTGGTATGAAGAATCCATCCGAGGTTTCTTTAGAAACCGCCGAGAGAAGAGGATACACACCTTGCAGCAGATGCTATTGATTCAATACATAAATAAGGAACGTCCCGTACGTTCCTTTTTTCTTTCCTTCACCCTTGACATTTTCGTTTCAACCTTGCTATAATTATCCTGACAAAATTTGAACACAAACGGAAGTGATTAAATGAAAGCAATTATCGGCGGTAAAATTATTCTTAAAGACAGAATAGTAGAAAACTGTGCTTTGCTTTATTCAGATGTTATCGAGGGTGTTGTCCCCGTGGCAAACGTGCCCGAAAACGCTGAAATTATCGATGCGAAGGGCGGCTATGTTGCTCCCGGTCTTATTGATATGCACATTCACGGCTATCTCGGTAAAGATGTCTGCGACGGTGAAGAGGAGAGCATCCGTACTATTTCAAAAGGCCTTCTCGCTAACGGTGTAACCGGCTATCTGCCCACAACAATGACCGAGGATATGAAGATTATACGCAAGGCTCTTGAGGTTTGCCGTGAGCTTAAAGAAGAGAGCAAGGATTGGCAGGGCAGTGCAATTTTAGGCTGTCACGCCGAGGGTCCCTTCATCAGTGAAAGCAAAAAGGGCGCTCAGGATGCTAAATACATACTTAAACCCGATGCGAAATTCGTTAAGGAGTACGCCGATATAATCAAGTCGATTACCCTTGCTCCCGAGTGTGATGAAAACAACTTTGCGGCTATCCGTGAAATCTGTCGTGACACTGACGTGGTTGTTTCAATGGGACATACGTCTGCTGATTATGAAACTGCCATGGCAAGCGTAAATGCAGGCGTAAAGCACGTTACCCATCTTTACAATGCAATGACACCCCACGCCCACAGAGCTCCCGGTGTTGTTACTGCCGCACTTAATGCAGATATAAGCTGCGAATTGATTGTTGATACCTTCCATGTTGATAAAGCCCTTTATAATATGCTTTGGCGTCTCAAGGGCAGAAAACTCTGCTTTATCACAGATTGCCTTCCTGCAGGCGGACTTCCCGAAGGTGAATATACTCTCGGCGGTCAGAAGATTATATATAAGGGTATTGTCTGTCGCCTTGAGGACGGTACGGTAGCAGGCAGTGTACTGAAGCTCAATAAGGGCGTGTGGAATGTATATACAAATTCCGACATACCTTTGCACGAATGCGTAAACTGTGCATCTCTTAACCCTGCAACAACCTTAGGCCTTGAAAATAAAAAGGGCTCACTTGAGGTCGGTAAGGATGCAGATATTATTGTTACAGACAGTGAATTCAATGTAGAAAAAACAATTATCGGAGGTACAATCAGATATGAAGCTTAAAGTAAATGCAAAACTTGATCCCAAATTTCAGCCCCTTGCCGTTGTTTGCCGTGAAATGCGCGAGGCAACAAAAGAAAACGGTCAGGATATCGTAATTGCCGTTGAAAGAAACAAGGGCTACACTACTACATACAAGACCCGTATTTTTGCCGACGGTACAGGACACGATGAAAAAAACTTCCGCTTTGTTGAAAGAATCACCAAGTCACTTCTCTGGGTCGCAGGCGGTTACAAGGTATATATCGCAGGCAGCGAAGCTGTGGGTGCAAAAATCAAAGAAGCTTTTTCTTACGGCGGTCTGCGTGATTTTGATGTTCACTTTATGGAAAAGGTATATGAAGAAAAATTTGAGGTTATTGTATGTGCTCTTGAGGATGCTCCTGAGGATAAGTCAGCGGCCGCACCTATCGGCAGACACCTTGACGGTTGCCGTATCGGCTTTGATGCAGGCGGAAGTGACCGTAAAGTAAGTGCAGTTGTTGACGGTGAAAGCGTATATTCCGAGGAGGTTGTATGGTTCCCGAAGACAAATTCCGACCCCGACTACCACTATCAGGGAATCCTCGACGCTATGAAGACAGCAGCTTCAAAGATGCCGAGAGTTGATGCTATAGGCATTTCCTCTGCAGGTGTATATATCGACAACAGAATTATGGTTGCCTCTCTTTTCCTTAAGGTGCCCGAGGAAGAATTTGACAAGAAGGTAAAGAATATGTACCTTGACGTTGCAAAGGAAATCGGTGCAGATATTCCCGTTGAGGTTGCAAATGACGGCGACGTAACTGCTCTTGCAGGTGCGATGGACCTTAATGACGATTCCGTACTCGGTGTTGCTATGGGTACCAGTGAAGCCGGCGGATACGTTGACCCGCAGGGCAATATCACGGGCTGGCTCAATGAGCTTGCTTTCGTACCCGTGGACTTCTGTGAGGAAGCAATGGTTGACGAATGGTCAGGTGACTACGGATGTGGCGTTAAATACTTCTCTCAGGACGGTGTAATTAAGTGTGCACCCTGGGCAGGTATTGAGCTTGACGAAAATCTT
>JAZULG010000154.1:0-12231 GCA_045603005.1 Acutalibacteraceae bacterium | reverse complement strand
AGGAATACCTCACCCTTATGGATAAATTCAAGGAGGAAGAAGTACCCATCACCGTTGCAACCGTTGATATGGACTGGTACTGGGTTAACATAAAGGATAAGTTCGGTAAGGACAGCCACAAGGTTTATCCCCACCGTAACTTTATGGAATATGTTTACGATGTATGGTCAACAGGCTGGACAGGCTACAGCTTCAACACAGACCTTTTCCCCGACCCCGAGGGCTTCCTTAAAAAGCTCAAGGATGACGGCTATCACACCACCTTCAATATCCACCCCTCAATGGGCGTACGTTGGTTTGAAAATCAGTATGAGGATATGTGTAAGGCTATGGGACAGAATCCCGCAGAGAAAAAGCCCGTAAAATTTGATATCACAGATAAGAAGTTTATCGAAAACTACTTTGATATTCTTCATCATCCCTTTGAAAAGCAGGGCGTTGACTTCTGGTGGATAGACTGGCAGCAGGGTACTCACACAAACGTTCCAGGACTTGATCCCCTCTGGGCTCTCAATCACTACCACTTCCTCGACAATGCCAAGGATAACCACAGACCTCTTATCCTTTCCCGCTTCTGCGGTGCAGGCTCACAGCGTTATCCCCTCGGCTTCAGCGGTGACACCACACAGACCTGGAAGAGCCTTGATTTCCAGCCCGGCTTTACCGCTACCGCTTCAAACGTTGCATACCCCTGGTGGAGCCACGATATCGGCGGTCACTGTATGGGTAAGAAGGATGACGAGTTATATCTTCGCTGGGTACAGCTCGGCGTATTCAGTCCCGTTAACAGACTTCACTCAACAAACAACGAATTTGCAGGCAAGGAGCCCTGGAATTACAGCGGTCCTGTTGAGAGAATCGCAAAGGATGCTCTTCGCTTAAGACATAAGCTTCTCCCCTACATCTACACAATGAACTACCGTACTCATACCGAGTGCAGAGCTATCTGTGAGCCTATGTACTATGCATACCCCACAGACGAAAGTGCATACAACTGCAAGAATCAGTTCTTCTTCGGCACTGAGCTTATGGTTGCTCCCATCACAGAGCATACAAGTGCGGATACAAACCTTGCAGGCGTAAATGTATGGCTTCCCGAGGGTCGCTACACCGATATATTCACAGGCAGAATCTATGAGGGCAACAAGTTTGTTAAGATGTACCGTGATATAGACTATATTCCCGTACTTGCAAAGGAGGGTGCAATCATCCCCATGAGCAAGAACGACAGAATCAACGACTGCTCCAACCCCGCAGAGCTTGAGGTGCTCGTTTACAGAGGCAACAACAGCTTCACCCTTTATGAGGATGACGGCGAGACCCTCTCCTATCAGCAGGGCGAATATCTCAAGACCGCATTCGCAGTAGCTCAGGAAGGCGACAAGGTTACTCTCAGCATAAACAAGGCAGAGGGTACTGCAGCAGTTGTTCCCGCAAAGAGAAGCTTCACACTCAAGTTCAAGGATATCACCGCCGCCGATGTTACCGTAACCGTAAACGGCAAGGAAGCAAAATTTGAAGCTAAAAAACAGGGCAAGACTCTTGACGTAACCCTCAGCGCAAAGGCCGATGCAAAAATTGAAATCACTCTCGAAAACTGCATTTACCTTCAGAACGAGGACAAGAAAAAGGCTCTGACCAACGTAATTTCAAAATTCCAGATGTCGACCGACGTAAAGGGCTTTATGTTCGGTGCCTTCATCAAGGGTGAAAAGAAGCTCGGAAATGTTTCAGAAAACTTCAGAGGACCTATTGAAGAAATCGAAAAAATGTGGTAATATTTACAAAACAGAATTTTTTCGGAGGTAACACTATGAAAAAACTTATATCAGTCCTGTTATGTCTTGTTCTGCTTTTATCTGCAGTTTCTGTGGCGGCGGTAGCTGCCGACACAGAGGTCAAGGGAGATATTCCCATAATTTATCTCAAGGGAAGAAACAACAGAACAATATATAACGCAGACGGCACTGTCGCAGACAACGCAAAGGAGCTTGACCGACTCGACTATATCAAGGATGTGGCAGGCCCGGTTCTCGAGGAATTCATAAATGCATACATAACCGATGACTACAGCGAGTGGATCGATTCTCTCGTAGGCTCCATCGAGCCTATTTATGACGATTGGCGACTTGATCCCGACGGTACCGCAACAGAGGTCGGCTCCTATATAGACTGGGATCCCGCCACCTGCAAGATCAAAAAGAAAACCTCAGACTTCGGCATTATGGACTATATGTTCTATTACGACTGGAGACTCAGTCCCTTCGAGGTAGCCGATCAGCTTGATACCTACATCGAAAGAGTATGCAAGGTAACCGGCTCGGATAAGGTAAACATCCACGCACGCTGTCTCGGTGCAAACTTCACTATGGCATATATCTATAACAGCTACAACGGAAAGTACGACCACGAGTTCCGCGTTGCAAATCTTGCTCTCAACACATCGGCACTCGGCGGATATATCGCGGCGGGCGCTCTCTTTGCAAACAAAATCGAATTTGATCCCGACGTAATCGATCAGTACGCAACCGTTTACGGCGACACCGCCTTTGACGATCCCCTTTACAATACCGTTCTTACAACAATGGTATCCATCTGCAATATGGCAACCATTCTCGGCTTCGGTACCGACGTTGTGGAAGAGATATACGGCAAGGTGGGCGATGAGCTTATACCGAGAATCATTATGGCATCCTACGGCGGCTTCCCCTCATACTGGAGTATGATAAGCGACACCTACTACGAGGATGCAAAGAAAACGGTATTCTATAACGACGAGCTCAGAGAGGAATATGCAGGTCTCATCGAAAGAGCCGACGAGTATTACGAAAAGCTTTCAAAGGTCAACGACGAAACAGGCTATACCGGCTACGAGCAGCTCCTTCTCGACTGTAAAGAGGATTACGGTATGAGCACTATGGTTATTGCAAAATACGGCAAGCCCTTCATCCCCGTAATTGAAAACTCAAACCTTACAGGTGACGCAAGAGGCACCGCAACGGAGCTTTCCCTCGGCGCAGTCTGCACAACAATCGACGAAACCTTCTCAGAGGAATATATCGCCGCGGCAAAGGAAAACAGCACATACAAATATATTTCAAAGGATCTCACCGTTGATGCTTCCTCCTGCCTTTTCCCCGACACCACCTGGTTCGTCAAATATCTTCTGCACGATGCCTGGCCCGATGAGTACCATAATCTTGCAGTTGAGTTCTTTAACAGTAACGGCGAGCTCACTGTATGGGACGAGGAGACACCCGCTCAGTATGTTGAATACAACGAGCAGAAGGACAGCTTCTCAGAGGTTACAGAGCCCTCCGACAGCGGTTGGACAAACGAAAAGTTTGTTATCCTTTTCAAATTCATAAAAATGGTTATTGCAATATTCACAAGACTTCTTTCGATGTAATATAAAAAACTGAGGGCGATGCCCTCAGTTTTTTGCGTTTACGAAGCCTATAACCACAAGACGGGCAGGTTTACCTTGCCCGTCTCTAACTACTGGCTACTGACTACTGACTACTTAATAGCATACTCCAGCCTTGTGTAATCACCCTGAAGGTACTCGCCCGTAATGAACTTTCTTGCTCTGAATACAACCTTACCGTCATATACCTCGCAGAAATATCCCGTACCGCAATCCTGAATACCGAAGTTGTTTATCTTTCTGTAGCCGGGTATACTGATTGACCATACGCCATTTTCCTCGTTGATGGTCTCTGCAACCTTTTCAAAAATACCGCCGTGAAGGTGTCCGTTGATGAAAAATACATTCTTGTATTTTTCCATAACCGCTCTTACCTCATCGTTCTGCTCGCCCATATCACCGGTCTTCCACACCTCGGGAAGGCCGTGAGTCTCAGCGAAGGGCTGATGGCACATTACAAATACGGGCTTTCCGTCCTTCGTACCTCTTTTGAGTTCCTTATCAAGGAAAGCAATCTGCTCAGGTGAAATATATGCCTTTTCAAGTATTCTCTTTTCGGTACACAGTACAATAAAGGTGTAGCCCTTTATATCATAGGAATAATAAACCTTATCTGTGCCGAGCTTAAGATATTTGTTCATCTTTCCGATGAGAGTTTTTGTGCTGCGCCTGAAGAAAATTCTCGCATCATGATTACCGAGGGTAGCAAAGAGGTAAGGTACCGCCTTCTGCTCGTCAAGCACTCTGTAAAATCTCTCGTACTCATTTTTGGTACCCCAATCGGCAATATCACCTGCGATAAGAAAGGCATCAACGCTTTCCTTCGAATTAGCTATATCGATAAAGGTGTTTTTAAGATTATGCTCAGCACTCTCTCTGTTAGGAAGGTGAGTATCGGCAATTATAGCCATTGAAAGGCGTACCCCTTCGCTGTCCTCAAAGGTAATGGGATCCTTATCCGAAACCTCATAAAGCACATCATACTTAGGGTTGAGTGCTTTGAACTGATTCATATATTTTTCAACGAAAAACGGCATCGCCATAGCTTATCATCTCCTGTTTTTTATCTTATCGTTTTTATCTGTTTTTTATTATAGTAGAAAATACATACTTTTGCAATATGTAAATCAAAAATCAGGGCTGCTTTCCGAAGGAGAAGTGCCCCGATTTTTTATTATTCTATAGTATCAAGGTTTACACCCTTGGTTTCCTTAACGCCCTTAGCGAACATAATTGCCGCAATTGAAACAGCAGGAATTGATATTGCAAGGCAAGCCCACCAGATGGGAATAAGAGCAATGCCTGCAATGATCAGTCCGTAGCCGACTACGAGACCGATGATAACAAGAAGTCCCTCGGCGCCCACAACCGATGCACGTATATCCGTAGGTACCTTTTCGGTCATCATAACGTTCATATAGTCTCTGCCTATCCAATAAGAGCCCTGATAAAGACCTGCAAAGGCACCGATGAGATAAGGATTCCAGCCGAGAAGAATACCCGCAACAAAGAGGCAGTAGCCCGCTACACAGGTTACGGAGAAGCCCGTTACGGTTGCTTTTCTTCCGAGCTTATCTGCAATAAAGCCTGAAAGGAAGGTAATCGAGCCGTATATAACGGGTACCATAAAGAGTGCCTTGGTTATATCACTTGTACTCATACCCGCGGTGTGCATTGTTGATTCAAAATACAGTGCGATTGCAGGCATAGCCGAGTCAAATATGATGTGGGAGATAATAAGCCTCTTGGTATCTGTGTTTGCGAAGATGTACTTAACGCCGTTGAATACGCTCGCCTGATTTCTCTGAGCCTGCTTCTGTTGCTTTTTGAGTACCTTTTCTTCCTGCCTTTCCTCAAGAGGGCGTGAGAGGTACTCTATTCTTTCTCTTATAAACACCTTGGTATCCTTTGCAAAGAGAAGTACGAGAGCAACCGCCGCAAAGCCGAGAAGTGCGGGTACAAGGAAAATCTCACGCCACTTTGTAGCATCGTCGCCCATAAGCATATCCCTTAAGGTGGGGATAAGTATAACACCTAAGATACCGAAGCTCTTGAGGAAGGAGTAAATCTTTGCTCTGTGCTTGTCAGGAGCTTCCTCGAGAATATATATAATCTGTATGTCGTGACCCATAAAGAAGCTGATAATGGCAAAGCCCACAAGGAACATCACGTAGCTTGTGGAAAGATGGATAACAAAAAGTCCCGTTGCCATACCCAGGGTAGACATAACGAAAAGCGGCTTTCTGCCCCACTTATCGGCGAGTGCCTTATAGAAGGGAGTAAACAGACCGAAAACGTATGTAACAACGCCTATAGTTGAGTGAAAAGCGAGTCCGTCCTCATAGGAGTAGTATTTCCCCATAAAGGGATTATTGACGAAAAACTCCGTTACAAAGGAGGACTGCACCGTAACGGTCAGGTTACTTGTAACCTCGTCGAGAATATTGACAAGGGCAATAAGCATAATAAGCACGAGAAAATATTTTCCCGAGCTGCCCCTCTGCTGAACCTTTTTAAGCTTTTCAAGCTGACGGCCTTCCTTTTGTTTTATGGCTGTGGCTGATTTCATATTATCGCCTCCGTGGATTTTTTATCATTATAGCACAACTGAAAGAGAGTTGCAACGGAAAAAGAAAATCCCCGTATTCTCTGCGGGATTTTTCTTTTCCGAAGCTGAAGCAACAGTACGCAAACACAGTCAGCCGGTCTCATACTTTATTTAGTTATTATATAATCGGCATCACCATTTATGTATTTTTCATAATCAACTCGGATGATGTTGTTTTGGCGGGCGTAATGATAACATACGCGACCTGCCCAACCGAGAAAACAAATTGTTCCGTCAGACTGCAATGCCATTACATCATCAACCGCTCGGTCGGTAGCTTTTACACTGTCACCGTAGGTTATTCCCTCTCGGTCTGCATCGCTCATAAAGCGATACCGAGTAGCCTTGCCCTTCAGAATAACATACACTTTCTTTTCTTTTTGGATTAGATTTCTGATTGTTCGCATATTAAGTGCTCCTTTATAGATTTATTTCCTACAAGAGAGCAAAAAAAGAGCAAGCCTATCGTCACAATAGGATTGCTCATAAAAATTATGATTATAACCCTATCGTTCAAGCATTGGCACCTTACCTTTCGGCAGGTTGTCGGCGGTCACAGGGCTTGTCCCTCACGCACTCTTTATAGGTTGTATTTATTATGTAATTTACTTATAAACACCGGCTAATCGCAGCAATAATAGCGACAACGACATTACGCCGATGATTATTAAAAGCATTTCAAGCATCCCACCTCCGATAACAAATGCTAACAACAGACCGCCGACGAGACAAATAATTGACATTATAATTAACAATAATTGCGGGATGGTTGCCTCCGCTAAAGATTGTGGTTTGTGTGATTCTTTATTTTCGCCTGTATTCTGTGTGTTAGCGGGTATATAACAACTGCTTTTTGGTCGGGTATCCTGCTTTGATGAGTTTCGATTCATTTCTTCGATATATGCATCTCGAAACGCTGTTTCAAAAGCACCCAGTTTTCCATCTTTGTTTCCGTCAAACATTTTATCGGCAAACGTGGGAAAAGGATATTTCCAACTGGTATTTTTCATTATACTCCACCTCCTTATTACAGTATAAATCACTTCGTTACAAAATTCAACTACAATCTGCAATTCACTGTACCAAAAATCGGACTGTAGACAAACATAACCCCGCTGAATTTCAGCGGGGATCAACTTTACCTGTATTCGCTTAAATATTACGCTGCAACTGCCATCTTCTCCGCCTTCACCCAAGGGGTAAAATTCACCGCAAAGAGGAAAATCTCAATAAGCGCAAGAGGAATCATCTCCATAAGTGCACTCTTACCTACGGTGGCGAAAATCACAACAAAGCTGCCGAGAATAAGGAAGGTGCACACCGTAAGCATATCGAACTTCGGGTGCTTTTTGCGGTTGATGATGAAGTAAAGTGCTATTGAGGCAACCGTAAAAGCAATAAAGCAGCCGGTTGCAATCCAGTGGGCAAGCCTCTTCGGATTCCAGTTCTCAATGCTGTGACCGAGGGTGAGAGCAACCGCACAGATGCTCACAAAGCCGAGCCCGCCGAGAACGGTCAGAAATTTGTTTTTCATTCCGAATTTGCCGAACATATATTGCGTGTTGATAAAAATACTGCCCGAGGTAAGTATTCCCCAGAGCCAGAAATATACTTTTCTGTTTTCGCAAAGCAGCGACAGTGTGCCAAGCTCAGAGGCGGGATTGTTGCCCCAGAAAAAAGGAAGTGCAAGACCGTAGACAAAGGCACAGAAAAGAGTACCGATGCAGAAAGTTTTCAGAAATTTTGTATTGCTTTTCATTTGATTTTTTTCCTTTTTTGTAACATTTTTTCTTTATTTGTCTATTTTACATTATAAAGCCGTTTTTGTCAATCTTAAACAAAAGAATTCTACGCTCCCCTGCGTTAAAGGCATTGATTTTTTTAAGTTTTTTCATTATAATATTTGATACAACTCAGTAAAGGAGATATTAAAAATGAAAAAAATTACAGCACTTCTCTTGGCACTTCTCATGCTCTTTGTTTTTGCCGCTTGCGGTGAAACCGACAAGGACGACGATGATGACAAGAAAAAGGACGACGAAACAATCGAAACCACACTCGCAGAAGGCACCGAGGATGTAACCTCAGACTCAGGCACCTACGAACCCGAGGTTGTTCCTCCTCTTTCCTCCGATGACCCTGTTATCGACGAGCCCGTTATTGATGAACCCGTTGTTGAAACACCTTCCACAGACGCTCAGAAGGTTGCTTCCTACATCAGCCTTCACGAGCAGGAGCTTATCGATACCTTCGAATCAGCCTTCACCGGCTCAGGCATGACCTGCTCAACCACTCTTGAGACCGAAGGCACAGGCTTCATCTTAACTGTAAAAATCAACGAGCTTGAAAATCTCACTGCTGACCAGAAGGCAACACTGCAGTCAACCTATGATGCAGCAGCCGCAACCTTTGAAGCAAGCCTTACTACAATGCAGATGGATCTTCCCGAGCTTACATACTTCAAGGTTCTCGTTTGTGAAAAGGACGGCGACCTTATCGCAACAATCAGCGCAGGCTAACTTTCTTCCCCACCGAATCACTCTTTCGGTGGGGATATTTTTACTTTATATTCATTTTCGGGATTGTTATAGCAGAAAAAGTGTGATATACTCTTTGACAGATTTTGTAAAAAGAGGTTAATTTATGCGAAAGGATTTTCTGAAGGGTGTTTCCGACGGTCTGCCCATCGGGCTCGGATATTTTTCCGTTGCCTTCGGCTTCGGCATTATGGCAGTCGGCGCGAATATATCCGCATTTTTTGCCTGGCTTATTTCCGCAAGCAATATGACCTCGGCAGGTCAGGCGGCAGGCGTTGAAGTTATAGCCGCAGGCGGTACGCTCATTGAAATGGCGCTCACTCAGCTTGTAATAAACCTCCGATACTCCCTTATGGCTTTTTCACTTACCCAGAAGCTTGACCGGAGCTTTACCACGCCGAAAAGGCTTATTTTTTCCTGCTGTATTACCGATGAGGTGTATGCTGCAGCGATTTCACATAAGGGCAGGATTTCCACCGCTTATTTTTCGGGACTATTTCTTCTTCCCTTCGTCGGCTGGACAAGCGGCACCCTTGTGGGCGCCCTTGCAAGTCAGCTTCTGCCCGACTTCATCACAGCCGTTATGGGCATTATGCTTTACGGTATGTTCATCGCGGTTTTTGTTCCCGCCGCAAGAAAAAGCCGTCCGATTCTTTTAGCCGTACTTCTCGCCTCGGCGGCAAGCCTTATCTTCAGATATCTGCTCACCTTTGTCAGCAGCGGCTTTGCAATCATCCTGAGTGCGCTCTTTGCCTCGGCGGTATGCGGTGCACTCTTCCCCGTAAAGGAGGATGAAGAAAAATGAGTATGATCCTTTATATTGCGGTTATGGCAGGCGTAACCTACCTTGTCAGAATGATACCCTTCACCCTTTTCAGAAGGCAGATAAAATCTCGCTACATAAGAAGCGTGCTTTACTACCTCCCCTATGCGGTACTCAGTGCTATGACAATACCCGCGATTTTTTATTCAACGGGAAATCTTACAACAGCCGTCGTCGGTACGGTTGCGGCGGTCACCGTGGCATTTTTCAATAAGCCTCTGATTGTGGTTGCCCTTGTTGCCGCAGGCTCGGCATTAATTACAGATCTGATAATATGAAAATCCCCGTCAGTCTGCGGACTGACGGGGTCTCTTTTTTATTCCTTGGGCTCGAATGAAAACATCTTAAGAAGCTCTGTAAACCACTTGAAGAGAGATTCAAGGAATCTGATAAGGAAGCCTGCTTTTGTTTCGGGTCTGTCCTCATTGGGATTTGCTTCCCAGGCCTCTGTATTGCAGTTTTCAGTTGTCATCTTATCGGCATAGTTGTTGCCCTTGTTGTAAACAACATACTGTGAGAAATCAAAGTCCTCAATAGTAAGCTGCTCGCTTGCAGTGGTAACGGTGTAAAGAAGCTCACATTCCCACCAGCACCAGTTGGAGTGCTTATTGCCCTTGATAAACCAGGTATAATCGGGATACAGACAGGTTGAAGCGTCTATCTGCTTGTCGGGTGAGATATATTTGCCCTTGCCCTCAGTCTCTCTCTCAGCGATGTATTCCTCTGAAAGAGTGTCATAAACCGTTGAGGTTGTTGCACCGAAGGATGCTCTTGTAACC
This sequence comes from Acutalibacteraceae bacterium, assembly GCA_045603005.1. Taxonomy (GTDB): domain Bacteria; phylum Bacillota; class Clostridia; order Oscillospirales; family Acutalibacteraceae; genus UBA6857. Next base: position 2,057 of record JAZULG010000154.1, on the reverse strand, counting down.
GAAACAAACTGGTCGGCAACAAGATCTGCAGATTCGCAGGTAGGAATCATCTGTGCGCCGTACTTTGCGATAAAGCAGAGTCTTGCGCCGCTGTTCTCAACCTGCTTGATGAGCTCGGGGATTCTCTGACGTACGTTTTCGTCGTATCTGTCAAGCTTTGCGATAAGACCTGCGTACTCTGTTCTCTTTTCGTCGTTTTCATCGCCGAAAACATATCTGATAGCCTCATCGTAATCAGTATCCTTGACTGCTGCCCAGTAGCCGGGCCAGGTCATAACCGTTGAGCGTGCAAGAGCAGAGGTAACTCCCTCCACCACCTTGTAATAAAGGTATTCCTTGGTAACACCTACAACGGTATCGATAAGTCCGCTCTTGGTTGCAAGGTCAAGAGTCTGAAGGATAAAGGAGTTGATATTCATAATACCGAATACGTTACAGTCGATAAGAATACGTGAAATTGCGTTGCCGTCAACTCTGAACTTGCCGCTGATAGCCTCACTGATGGGCTCCATACCGTTTACGGTACCGCCATCAAAGCCGAGACCGTATATGCTGTCGGTGCCGTATTTTGCAATGTAAGCAAGCACAACATTGGTACCGAGACACTTTGCAATAATTGCAACCTTGGGTGCACCTGTTGTTTCCTTTACCTTTTCAATATGAGCGTGGAAATCGTCAGCTACCTCCCAAGGGTCAAGACGCCAGTCGTAGTAGAACTTATAGTCAAGGTCGCCGTACCAGCCGCGTTCCTGCTTATAGTCTCTCTGAAGATTTGCCGCAACCTCATCCTTTCTCTGCTGTGAAAGACCGGTACCCTCGGGGGCAGTACCGTCCTTATTGAGAAGAGAAGGAGCGAAAAGGTCAGACATTTCCTTATAGAGATTGTCGTAGTATCTGTCCCACTTATCCTGAAGGATGCCTTCAATAAGGAAGGGCTCAAGAATATTTACCGATGCCTCAATAAGAGCGTTGCCTTCGCCGTCTTCTTCGCCTTCCTCACTCTCTTCATCGCCTAAGATACCCGAAAGAAGGTCAGTGGTCTTGAAAATCTGGTTGCCCTCTGCATCATAGAGAGGCTCGCCGTCACCTGAAATTTCAACAACGGGAATCTGACTTCCCCAGCCGCTTATATTTGCAGCAAAGGCAGGTGCCGATAAAGCAAATATCATAAGCACCGTCAGTGTCAGTGCAAGAAACTTTTTCATAATATTTCCTCCTTTTTCATCTATAACTTCATATTATCATATAAGAAAAAAATATTCAATATTTTTTCAAAAAAAGAATTTTTGTTTTACAGTGTTTCAAACTCATCCGCAAGCCTTCTTGCGCTTTCCTGAAGCCTTTTTACTCCCTCAAAAGCGTTGTCCTTGTTATAAGCGCCCATAAACTGATCCGCTTCAAGAGTAAAATATCCCTTATAGCCGATGTCCCTGAGAGCTCTCACTATGGGAGAAAACTCTATATCCATAGAAAAGGGTATCTGATGGTCGTCGTGGATACGGTCGTTATCGTGTATATGCAGTGCCTGAAGCCGATGTCCGAGAGTATGTATCATATTCACCGCACCGTCGCCTGAGCCTTCCATCTCTGCGTGTCCTATATCGAGGCAAGCCACAAGGAAATCATCATTTACCGTGTCTATATGCTTTCTGAAATCCTCTCCCGTAGCGCAGGCGGCAAAGGAGGACCTGTTCTTTTCCTTGTCCCAGCTCCACATATTTTCCGTTGCGATTTTAACTCCGCACTTTTTTGCAAAGGGCAGAAGTTCTCTGAAAAGCTCTGCATTCTCCTCGGCACTCTTTCCGTTATTGGGATGTATAATGCAGATATCTCCGCCCGCCTCAGCGGTACACTCAACAGCAAGCTCAAGCACGGCTCTCACCTCGGGATGATCCACGGGAAATGGCGCGTGAGACTGATTGCAGACGATACCGTTATCCAGACCTATCTGTTTAAGGCGTCTTGCAAGTCTGAGATGGTACATCGAATTAAGCTTATGTCTAAAGGGAATTGGCAGAAGCTCCGGCTTATGCATATCAAACATAGAGAAGTCCCAC
>JAZULG010000153.1:0-4895 GCA_045603005.1 Acutalibacteraceae bacterium | reverse complement strand
AATATTGAAAATATCAAAAACTCCAACCGCAGAGACTTCCGTTTCTGATGAAGGGAGGCTAATATGAGTTTGAATTCAACTCCTTCCTCGGAAAGAGTGCATATAGGCTTTTTCGGCCTGAGAAATGCGGGTAAGTCAAGCCTCGTCAATGCGGTTACGGGACAGAATCTGTCTGTTGTATCCGATGTTAAGGGCACAACAACTGACCCGGTAAAAAAGTCAATGGAGCTTCTTCCGATAGGCCCGGTTGTTATTATCGATACTCCCGGCTTTGATGATGAGGGCGGTCTTGGTGAGCTTCGTGTGCAGAAGACTAAAGAGGCGCTTTCAAAAACTGATATTGCTGTACTTGTTACCGAAAGCTCTGAAGATTTAAATGAAACCGAAAAGGAGCTTCTCAGTTTTTTTGAAGAAAAGAAGCTGCCTTATATCATAGTGAGAAATAAGGCAGATATAAATGATTATAAGAAAGAGCATAAGGATAACGAAATATCCGTCAGTGCTCTTACGGGTGAAAATGTATATGAGCTTAAGGAGCTTATCGCAAGGCTAACAAAGAGTGTGGAAAAAAATAAGCCCCTTGTTTCCGATTTGATCGGAGCAGGGGATAAGATAGTGCTTGTTATTCCTATTGATAAGGCGGCACCCAAGGGTAGGCTTATTCTACCTCAGCAGATGACAATCCGTGATATTCTCGATAGCGGTGCCGTTGCAATAACCTGCAGAGATTCAGAGCTGAAAGAAACACTTTCCTGCTTTAAAGAGCCGCCAAAATTGGTTATAACCGACTCTCAGGCCTTTGGCAAGGTTTCAAAGATAGTTCCTGATAAAATTCCCCTGACTTCTTTTTCAATTCTTATGGCAAGATACAAGGGTGAGCTTTCCGAGCTGGTAAAAGGTGCTTCGGTGCTTTCTTCACTCAAAGACGGTGACAAGGTGTTAATTAGTGAGGGCTGTACTCATCACAGACAGTGTAACGATATAGGTACTGTAAAAATGCCTGCATGGATAGAAGGCTTCAGCGGTGCAAAGCCTGAATTTTCTTTTACAAGCGGCGGAGAATTCCCGGTGGATTTATCCCAATATAAGCTTGTCGTTCACTGCGGCGGCTGTATGCTTAATGAGAAGGAAATGAAAGTCAGAACCGAAAGATGCATCTCACAGAAAGTACCGATTGTTAACTACGGTGTTGCCATAGCACATATGAACGGCATTCTGAAGAGAAGTCTCGAGCTTTTTCCCGATGTTCTCGGTTTAATTGAATAAAATAAAAGGCAGTACAAACCTTGCGGAATGTACTGCCATAATTTTGTGTTTATTTAAGCTTGTACTGATCGATGTAAGCGTTGATTTTCTGAATGGGGTTGAGGAAGGGACTGACTGATCTGTCGTGGTTGAGAGTGTCAATGATAAGAGCAACATACTTTGACATATCAACTGAGTAGTACCAATCCTTGGTAAGAAGCTCAGGTGTCTGATAAATAAGATTTGTTGTGAAAATCTTATCAAATACACCGTCCTTGTAAGCCTCGTCAAATCTCTCGAGACCTGATGAGAAAAGACCGAAGGAAGAGAAAACGAAGATTCTCTTTGCCTTAAGCTTCTTGAGCTGACGGCAGACGTCGAGCATTGAGTCGCCGCTTGAAATCATATCGTCAACAACGATAACGTCCTTGCCTTCAACGTCAGAGCCGAGGAATTCGTGTGAAACGATGGGGTTTCTTCCGTCAACAATTCTTGAGAAGTCTCTTCTCTTATAGAACATACCGAGCTGAACACCGAGAACCTGAGCATAATAAACACATCTGCCCATACCGCCCTCGTCGGGAGAAATCATCATAGTGTTTTCGGGAGTGAATTTGATGTCATTATTAAGGCTCTTTGCAATAGCCTTAATCATCTGATAGGTGGGGGATACGCTTTCGAAACCGATTTTGATAGCGTTCTGAATTCTGGGGTCGTGAGCGTCAAAGGTGATGATGTTGCTTACACCCATATTTTCAAGCTCCTGAAGTGCAAGAGCACAGTCAAGGGATTCTCTTGTAGTTCTTCTGTGCTGTCTGCCCTCGTAAAGCATAGGCATAATAACGGTGATTCTCTTTGCTTTGCCTGCACAGGCTGAGATAACTCTCTTCAGGTCTGCAAAGTGGTCATCGGGACTCATAGGAATCTGAAGCGGCTCACCGTTTGCATCCTTGAGGTTATACATTTTATAGGTTACGCTGTAATTAAAGCAATCGCTGATGATAAAAAGGTCATAACCTCTGATTGATTCGTTGATAACTCCCTTACCTTCACCGGTTGAGAATCTCGGGAAGGTTGCATCGAGAAGGTATGAATCTCTGTGGTAGCCCTTAAGATGAAGATTGCTGTGCTCTTTTTCAAATTTTTCTCTGCATTCAACAATCTGGTCACTGACTTTTTTTGCGAGCTCCTCACAGCCTCTCATGGCAATAATACCGAGTCTTCCCTGAGGGATGGTATCAAGATATTCTGTTAATGATGCTGCAGGTGACATAATTTTTACCCCCGTGTCCTAAAAATATTACATATATATATTTTACCTTTTTCTACAAACTTTTCAATAGATTTTTGCTAATTAGCAGTTAGAATTATAATATAACTTTTATACTATATTTTGTGCATTTTAACAATTTAAACAACATTATGTGCATAAAAACGCTTCCCGATGAATCTGAAAGCGTTTTTATGTGTGTATTATTGGTGAATATGCACATCAAGCTGGTTGAAGGGGATTGAAATATCGTTGGTATCAAAGGCAAGCTTTACTTTTTCCTGCATCATAAAATATACGTCCCAATAGCTTTCCGTACGGCACCAGACTTTAGCAACAAGCTGAATTGAGCTTGCTTCGTGAGCGTTTACAAAAACCTTGGGCTCAGGATCCTTGAGGATAAGCTCCTCGGAGCCTGCGATATCAAGAATAACCCGCTTAGCCTTGGAAATATCGTCACTGTAGCTTATGGAATAGTTGAGATTGATAAGTCTCTTGTTTTCGGCGGAGTAGTTTATAATGTGATTCGAAGTTATGTGCGAGTTGGGGATAATAACTCTCTTGTTGTCTGCAGTTGTAATAACAGAATTCATAAACCCGATATCGGTTACGCTTCCCGATACACCGTTTACCTCAACAAAATCACCTGTCTTGAAGGGGTGGTTGATAAGAATCTGAAGACCGCTTGCAAACTGAGATACGCTTGCCTGAAGTCCGAGACCTGCTGCAAGACCTGCACCGCCTATTGCAGCAATAAAGCCGCTGAGGTCGAAGAACATTGAAGCAACAGTCATCACAACGAAAAGCTTAATGGAAGCGGAGACGATTCTTCTTATAAAATTATAAACTGAAGGATCCACGTGTTTCTTTTCGAGTGCTTTAACGATAAGCTTACCTGTGAGCTTTGCAACTGCGAATCCGACAATAAAGAAAATTACGGCTACAACAATAGTCGGTATTTTATCGATAACCTTATTGATAAGATCGAGCTCCTCCCACCATTGGGATATTGCACCGCCTGCCTTGGAAGGATCATTGGCAATGTCATTGAGTATGTTTTGCTGTGTGGTTGTTGTGTCTGCTGTGAGCAGAATTTGTGAAAAATTCATTTTTAATACCTCCTTTTATATATTGATGATAACATTGTTTTTTCTTTTTTTCAATATAACAGGAATAATTGCCTTGACATTTTTATAAAATTAAATATAATTTGAAATTGATATTCATTTTCAATTTGAGGTGTGTTATGGCAAAGATTACATATAATACAAAGCAAAAAAATCTTATATATGAGATCCTTGAAAAGAATACAAGCTGCCCCTTAAGCTGTGACGGTATAACCGATATGCTCAAGAATGAGGGTACACCGGTGGGTAGAGCTACTGTTTACCGTTTCCTTGAAACTCTCGCAGAAAAGGGAGAGATAAGAAAGCTGCTTGACTCTCAGAGTAAAACAGCTACCTTTCAGCTTATTGACAAATCGAAAAACTGTCAGCAGCATATGCACTTAAAATGTATACACTGCGGAAAAATATTTCACCTTGAATGCGATTATATGTCTGATGTGAGCGGTCATATCCTTGAGCATCACAATTTCAGAGTTGACAACTCTAAAACCGTTATTCTCGGTGTATGCGAAAACTGTGCGGAAGAGGTGTAATATGTCTGTAATAAGCTGTAAAAATGTGTATCTCAGTTATGAGAACAATACGGTAATAAACGATCTTAATTTTGAAGTTTCAGAGGGCGATTATCTGTGTATTGTCGGAGAAAACGGAAGCGGCAAGAGTACACTTATCAAAGCTGTGCTGGGGTTAAAGCAGACCGCTTCGGGACATCTTCACATATCCGACGGACTTTGCGGGGGAGAGATAGGATATCTTCCTCAGCAGACAACGGCACAGAAGGATTTTCCCGCGAGTGTGTACGAGGTTGTTATTTCCGGCTGTATTTCAGAGAAAAGAGGGATATTCTTTTCTAAAAAGAGCAAAGAAGAAGCACTGGAAAATATGAAAAAGCTTGATATACTTTCGCTTAAAAATAAGTGTTACCGTGAGCTTTCGGGCGGTCAGCAGCAGAGGGTGCTGCTTGCAAGAGCTCTTTGTGCAGGAAAGAAGCTTCTTTTGCTTGATGAGCCGGTAACGGGGCTTGACCCGATTGTTACAAATGAGTTTTACCGTCTCATAAACAAGCTGAATTCGGAGTACGGGGTTACTGTTGTAATGGTTTCTCATGACCTTTTTGCCGCTGTAGAGTACGCCGACCATATTCTGCATCTGAAAAAAGACGGAAGCTTTTTCGGCACTGTTGAGGAATATAAGAGCAGTGAGCTTTACAAAATGTATCTTGGGAGGAACGTTAAATGAGTGAAGTTATATCC
>JAZULG010000152.1:0-4144 GCA_045603005.1 Acutalibacteraceae bacterium | reverse complement strand
AGCATATATTCTGCACTCGTACACTGTATCCGACGGTGTGCGGGTCAGGGTTATCCGGTACACAAGAGACAGTACGGCATAGCAAATGACCGTAAGAAACAACAGCGTTACAGTATCAATGTCAAAATAGACTATGGAGCTGTTATAGTACATCCCCTTCGGAGCGGCAAAAAGCCACACAGCAAGCATAATTCCCGCAAAAGCAAAATTAACACAGAAAAACATTATAAAGAGTCTGACATATTGCTTTTTGCTCACCTTTCCGAAAGCGATTCTCAGTAAAGCCAAAGAAAACAGCAGCTTTGTTATGCCGATTATACCGTTGCTTATATGGGGCACTATAATAATTAGAGAATAAAGACCGGAAAGCACAGAGGCGATAAACATTCTTAGCCTGCTGCCTTTCACTGACGAGAAGCAAGCAGTCAGCGAAAGCAGGCCGTAGGTTATATATATGTTTATTATCACCAACACATCGGCATAAATCACCTGCATAATGCATCACCGTTATTATTATAGTTTTCTTTTCGCGGAAATTATGTCGGAAAAAAGCAAAAAAATCCTCACTCTTACGAGTGAGGAAAATACTGTTATGTTTTTCTTATACACCAAAAAGGAAAAGAAGAGCTGATACAAGAGCAAGGATGAAGAAAATAACGCCGAAAACCTTTGTTAAGAATGAAAGCTTTGCTTCCATAGTTCTGCTCTTATTCTTGCCAAAGAAAGTGTCTGCTCCGCCGCTGATCGCGCCTGAAAGACCCTTCTGCTTGCTTTCCTGAAGACATACAAGAACGATGATAACTATTGATACTATGATACTTAAAATTGATAATGCATACTGAAGACCTGTCATATCTTAAACCTCCGATAATTTTATACTATGGTATTCTATCACAACACCGATTTAAAAGTCAATAGCCTGAGAGGATTTTTTCCTGTTCTTATCGGTTCTTTTATCGGAAATCAGGTTGTGCGCTTCAAAAATCGCATCCGCTTCCTCTTTCACTGCCTCTTCAGTAATTAAGAGCTTACCCTCATAGCCTGCTGAAGGCAGATCGTACATATACTTTACAAGAAGCTTTTCCATAATGGAGCGAAGTCCTCTCGCACCGGTTTTTGCCTTGAGAGTTTTCTCCGCGATCGCCTTAAGAGCACCTTCTGTAAATTCGAGCTCAATACCGTCAAGGGAGAAAATGTACTGATACTGCTTGATAAGAGCATTCTTGGGCTCAGACATAATTCTTATAAGTGATGCTTCATCAAGGTCATCAAGTGCAGTGATAACGGGAAGACGACCTACAAGCTCAGGAATAAGTCCGAATTTTACAAGATCGTGGTGGATAACCTTGTGCATTATCTTGCTTTCCTCGATTTCCTGCTTGCTCTTTATCTTGGCACCGAAGCCGAGACCCGAATTACCCATTCTCTTTTCAACTATTCTCTCAATACCCTCGAAAGAGCCTGCGCAGATGAAAAGGATGTTAGTGGTGTCGATCTGAATAAATTCCTGCTGAGGATGCTTTCTGCCTCCCTGAGGAGGTACGTTTGAAACAGTACCTTCAAGAATCTTGAGAAGCGCCTGCTGAACACCCTCACCGCTGACGTCACGGGTAATAGAGGTGCTTTCGCCCTTTCTGCCTATCTTATCGATTTCGTCAACGTAGATAATACCTCTTTCAGCCTTTTCAACATCGAAGTCCGCAGCCTGAATAAGTCTTAATAGAATGTTTTCAACGTCCTCACCAACATAGCCCGCTTCCGTAAGAGTTGTGGCGTCGGCTATTGCAAAGGGTACGTCAAGAATCTTTGCAAGGGTCTGAGCGAGCATAGTTTTACCTACACCCGTGGGACCGAGCATAAGAATATTGCTCTTTGTAATCTCTACATCACTGTCAGAGTCCATATAGATTCTCTTGTAGTGATTATAAACGCCTACACTCAGAGCCATTTTTGCCTCGTCCTGACCGATTACGTACTCGTCAAGAAGAGCCTTTATTTCGTGAGGCTTCTTTAACGTGTTGAGCTGAGTGTTTTTTTCCTTTTGGTTCTCCTGCACTTCATCTTCAATTATATTGCGGCAAAAATCAATGCATTCGTCGCAGATATATACACCGGGACCCGCAATAAGAGTTTTAACCTCTGTCTGGGTCTTTTTACAGAAGGAACATCTGACGCTCTTTTCTTTGATGTCACCGTCTCGTGCCATATAATAACCCCTTCCTTAAAAGGAACATTAGTCTCTCTTGTCAAGCACCTTGTCAACAAGACCGTACTCAAGAGCTTCCTGAGCAGTCATAAAATTGTCGCGCTCGGTGTCCTGAGCAATAGTGTCAATATCCTTGCCTGTGTTTTCGGCAAGAATCTTATTAAGCTTTGCCTTAGTTCTGAGAATATGGTCTGCAACAATCTTGATATCGGTTGCCTGACCCTTTGCACCGCCTGAAGGCTGATGAATCATAATTTCACTGTTGGGAAGAGCATATCTCTTGCCCTTTGCTCCTGATGAAAGCAGGAAGACACCCATTGAAGCAGCCATACCCATACAGATAGTTGAAACGTCACACTTGATATACTGCATCGTATCGTAAATAGCCATACCTGCAGTTACTGAGCCGCCGGGACTGTTGATGTAAAAGCTGATATCCTTTTCACTGTCCTGACTTTCAAGGAAAAGAAGCTGTGCAACAACAAGTGAAGCCGTGGTATCGTTAACCTCGTCGGAAAGAACGATAATTCTGTCATTGAGAAGTCTTGAATAAATATCGAACTGACGTTCGCCGCGGTTTGTCTGTTCTACTACATAAGGTACTAAAGCCATAGTATTGCCTCCTTAAAAATAATAATAATACCAAGAGAGGAACTGCAATCTTTACAGTTCCACCCTATTGTAGTTATTATTGGTTAAATTAACCTTAAATTATTCAGCGTCTGCTTCTTCCTTCTTGGCTCTGGGCTTTCTTGCGGTTGTAACCTTAGCGTTATCCTTTACAAAGCCGATTGCCTTTTCGTTGAGAAGGTCATGTCTGAGGCCGTCAACGGGAACAAGCTCCTTGATCTTGTCCTTTTCCATCTGATAGCGCTCTGCAAACTTGTCGTATTCAGCCTCAAGCTCCTCGTCAGTAACCTCAAGAGATTCTGCCTTTGCGATTGCTTCAAGAGCAAGACGAACCTTAACGTTCTTGATTGCGCTTTCCTTCATATTCTCTCTGTATGCCTCGATTGTCATACCTGAATACTGAAGATATGTCTGGAAGTTCATACCCTGCATTGAAAGTCTGTAATCGATATCTCTGATCTGGTTGTCGATTTCAGTTTCAAACATACATTCGGGGATTTCGCCCTTTACGTTTTCTGCGAGCTTTTCAAGAAGCTGACTCTCGATTTCTCTTGAGTTTTCCTCTTCCTTATGCTCCTTGATTTCCTTTTCGATGCTCTTCTTAAGATCTGCTACTGTATCGCAGTCTGCTGCCTCCTGAGCGAAGTCGTCATCAACCTCGGGAAGCTCCTTAACCTTGATTTCGTGAAGCTTGATCTTGAAAACTGCATCCTTATCAGCAAGATCAGGTGTATACTCTGTGGGGAACTTAACGTTTACGTCAAATTCCTCGCCTACATTGTGACCTGCAACCTGCCCCTCAAAGCCGGGGATAAACTGACCTGAGCCAAGTGTAAGCTCATAGTTTTCACCCTTGCCGCCTGCAAAAGCTACGCCGTCAACAAAGCCTTCAAAGTCGATAACTGTGATGTCACCGTCCTTGGCTGCTCTGTCTTCAACGGAAACAAGACGTGCATTTCTTTCTCTGAGCTGCTCGATTCTTTCGTTTATTTCTTCCTCGGTTGCTTCAACCTTCTTCTTTGTAGCCTTGAGCTCCTTGTATTCTGTTACTTCGATTTCGGGCTTAACGAAAAGCTCAACAACAAGCTCTACGCCGTTTTCGCCGATTTCCTTAACATCAGCACTCTTTGTACCTACAACCTCAAGACCTGCTTCTTCAGCAGCTGATGTAACTGCGTCTGCATAGATAAGGTCAAGTGCATCCTCATAGAGCCAGCCCTTACCGTAAAAATTCTCAGCCATCTTACGGGTTACCTTGCCCTTGCGGAAGCCGGGAAGCTGAATCTTATTCTTCTGCTTGAGGAAAGC
>JAZULG010000151.1:0-17632 GCA_045603005.1 Acutalibacteraceae bacterium | reverse complement strand
CAGATACAATCGAGGAAGCTAATATCGAAATCAGCGGCGGTAGGTTTACCGCAGAGGTAAATAAGGCTCACTGTGCAGCAGGCTACACTCCCGCAACCTTTGATGCAAAGGAATACGGCGTGGCAGAAATAAAGAACACCGCTAAAATCGGCGAAACCGAATACGCAACACTTGAAGAGGCTGTTGCCGCAGTTCCCGCTGACGGAACAGAAGCAACCATTACTCTTCTCTCTGATGCAACCGGTAACGGCATTATCGTTAAGGAAGGTCAGAACATCGTCATCGACTTTGGTGGCTTCACTTACTTTGCAGACGGCAATCAGGTAGGCTCAGCAGGAACTGAGACTCTTTCCTTCCAGCTTCTCAAGGGTGCAACAGTAGCTCTTAAAAACGGTACTCTCACCTCAACAAAAACCAAGATGCTCGTGCAGAATTACGCCGACCTTACCCTTGAGGATATTATCCTCGACGGTACAAAGAGCGAGGTTAATAAGTACACTCTTTCAAATAACTTCGGTGACACCGTAATCAAGGGTACAACCGAAATCCTCGGTGATGAAAACACCGTTGCCTTCGATATGTGGTACGGCATGTTCGGCGTTTACGATGAGGGCCTCAGCGTAACCTTCGACGAAAGCTTCAGCGGTACTGTAAAGGGCGCAGTTGAATACGGCGCACACTCAAGAGTAACTACCGACGGTTGGCAGGAAAAGGCTCCTCTTGTTATCAAAAACGGCAGCTTTGATATTGACTTCGTTGCTACTTCAGCTACAATCGAGGAGGCAAACATCAGCATCAGCGGCGGACGCTTCACCACTCCCTTAAAGGACGAATTCTGTGCTGAAGGCTATGAGGCAACCTTCTTTGCAGACGGAATGTACGGCGTATGTAAGCATTCGGTAAAGAGAGTTGTTGAAAGTCAGGAAAAGACCTGCGAAACCAACGGCTACGATAAAATAAAATGTACTGCCTGCGAATATACAATCACCATTGAATATATCACCGCAGGTCACAGCTTCACAATTTACACCTCGGATAACAATGCAACCTATTTCGAGGACGGCACAAAGACAGCATCCTGTAATTACGGCTGCGGCAAAACTGACACTCTTCCCGACAACGGCTCAAAGAAGCTTCTCGGAAAGACCTCTTCAATAACCGCTACACAGACAGTAAGCAGTATAACTCTCAAGTGGAAAAAGGTTACGGGTGCAACAAGCTACAGAATCTTCGTTTATCAGAACGGCGGCTGGAAAACTCTCGACAATGTTTCAGCACTCACCTATACCGCAAAGGGTCTCAAGGCAGGCACAAGCTACAAGTTTGCAGTAAGAGCTTACACAACCGACGGTGAAACAACTGTATCCGCTCCGACCTACAGAAGCTTTACAACCTACACACGTCCCGAGCCACCCAAAACAGTAAAGGTATCCGCAAGAACTTCAAAGACAATAACCCTTTCATGGAGCAAGTGCACCGGTGCAACAGGCTACAGAGTTTACATCAAGACCGCAAACGGTTGGAAGGCTCTCAAAACAACCACCGCACTCAGCTACACCGTTACAGGTCTGAGCAAAAACACCAAATACACCTTTGCAGTTAAGCCCTATGTCAAGTACGATTCAACTAACATCTGGGCATCAAAGTATACAAGCTTCTCAGCATCAACCCCCTATCTTGATGCTCCTGCACTCAGAGTTGCATCAACCGCAAAGGGCAGACTCACTGCCGCATGGGAGGATATCTCAGGCGAAAGCGGATATCAGATTTACTACTCCACAAGCAAGTCAAGCGGCTACAAGAAGCTTTCGAACTACAAGGCAGGTACCGAAAAGGTATACGAAACCGGCTTTGAAAGCGGTAAGACCTACTACTTCAAGGTCAGAGCCTATACAAAGGTTGACGGCAAGTATGTTTACAGCGATTACAGCGCAGTAAAAACTCTTAAAATCAAATAATTTCAAGGGTATTCCTTCGGGGATACCCTTTTTTCTTGACTATTAAGCCGCGTGGATATATAATACCTGTCAGGAGTGATTAAAATGAAAGAAACAAATAAAGAACAGGTAATTTCACGCTTTCAGGCGATGATAAGAAAAAAGACGGTATCCGACAAGGGTGAGGATACCTACAGAGAAGAATTTGAGAGCTTCTACGCTCTTTTAAAAGAAAGCTATCCCGCTGTTTACGCCACCGTGGAGGACCTTCGTGCAGGTAAAAGAGGTATTCTCTTAAGGTGGAAGGGTAAAAATGAAAAGCTCGACCCGGTTATACTTATGGCTCATCACGATGTTGTCTCCGATGAGGGCCAGGAGTGGAAGCATCCCGCCTTTGAAGCAGAAATTCACGATGATTGTATATGGGGCAGAGGTACAATCGACACAAAGTGTCTTATCGGCGGTATTTTTGAAGCTATGGAAGCACTCATAAAGGAAGGCTTCACACCTGAAAGAGACATATACTTTGCTTCAAGCGACTGCGAAGAGGTAGCAGGCAAAACTATGCCTGAAATCGTAGAATGGTTCAAGGAAAACAAAATAAAGCCCCGCTTTATTCTCGATGAAGGTGGAGCAATTATGTCAAATCTTCCCATGGGTATAAAAACGCCCTTCGCCATGGTTGCTATGAGCGAGAAAGGCTGGGCAAAGCTTAAGCTGACCGCAAAAAGCAAAACCGCCGCTCACGGAGCAAAGGCATCCGCATCGGAAAAGGTATCGGCTCCCGTAAAGCTTATACGCGCTCTCAATGCGCTTGAAAAGAATCCCATGCCGGCAGTTATAACTCCCGTCCTCGAGGAAATGCTCAGAAGCTTCGCACCCTATATCGACGGACCCGTAAGCACAGTACTTAAAAACATAAAGATTTTCAAGCCCGCAGTTAAGAAGTTTATGGAAACAAATGCGGATACCGCCGCTATGATACGCTCTGCAATAAACATCACAAAAATCGAAGCAGGCAACGAAAAGGGCTCGGTACCCGACACGGCAACTGCCGTACTCAGCCTTAAGATTGCACCTCACGATACTGTTGACAGCGTTATTGCACACATAAAGAAGGTAGTCGGTGAGGATATAGAAATCGAAGAAACAAAGCGCTCCGATCCGCCCCGTATTTCCGAGTTTGAAACCGAAAGCTTTGAGCTTGTAAAGCGTACGGTAAAAAAGGTGTTCCCCGATGTGGGTGTTTCCCCCTTTATTCTCAACGCAGGTACCGATTCAAGGCACTTCTCTTCTGTCTGCAGTGAGATTTATCGCTTCGGTGCCTTCCGCCTCAACGACGAGCTTTTCGGTACCGTACACGGTGCTGACGAGAGACTCCCCGTCAAGGATTATCTCAAATGCATTGAATTCTACTGTGAGCTTATCCGCGGCATTAAATAAATTCTTTCCGTACCTTTTTAAAGGCACGGATTTTTTTACGTAAAAGCTATTGACAAAACAAAAAAATTGTTTTATCATAACTTTATTCTTTAATAAACTAAACCGATGAACAAGAGTAGTAGCATCACGATAAAGCTTACAGAGAGTCACGGACGGTGGAATGTGACAGCAAAATCCGATGTGAATGGACTTGTGAGGGCGGCCCGAAATTTCAGTAGGCGTCGACGGAGCTCTGACCGTTACAGCAGAGAGCGTATGTCAGTACGTATTACCATATAGGTGGCTTGCAGTTCTTCTGTTCCTATCGGGACAGAAGCTTTTATTTTTAAGAAAGAAGTGTATTTTATGTATTATTCAGGATTCCGATGGCGTAGCTGAAGCAAATCAGAATACCGACAAAAACACTAAAGGAGATATAACAATGAATAATTACAGAGATTTTGAAAATTACCTCAAGCAGTTCCCCTCAAAGGACGGCTACTTCGGACAGTTCGGCGGTGCATTCCTTCCTCCCGAGCTTGAGCCTGCATTTAAGGAAGCAGATGATGCTTACGAAGCAATCTGCCATTCAGCTCAGTTTATCAACGAGCTTCGCAGAATAAGAAAGGAATTTCAGGGCAGACCCACTCCCGTTTATCACTGTGAAAGACTTTCAAAGCTTTTCGGCAACTGCCAGATTTACCTTAAGCGTGAGGACCACAACCACACAGGCGCTCACAAGCTCAATCACTGTATGGGTGAAGGCCTTCTCGCAAAATATATGGGCAAGAAAAAGCTTATCGCAGAAACAGGTGCAGGGCAGCACGGCGTTGCAATAGCAACCGCAGCCGCTTACTTCGGTCTTGAATGCGACGTATATATGGGTGAGGTTGATATTGCAAAGCAGCATCCCAACGTAATAAGAATGAAGATGCTCGGTGCTAATGTTGTCCCCGTAACTCACGGTCTCAAAACTCTCAAGGAGGCTGTTGATGCCGCTTTCGAAGCATATCTTAAGGAGTACGACCACGCAATCTACTGCATCGGCTCAGCTCTCGGCCCCCATCCCTTCCCGAAGATGGTACGAGACTTCCAGTCGGTTATCGGCATTGAAGCAAGAGAACAGTTCCTCGAAATGACGGGTATTATGCCTGATGCCGTATGTGCCTGTGTAGGTGGCGGCTCAAACTCCCTTGGTATGTTCACACCCTTCCTTGCTGACCCCGTTGATATTTACGGCATCGAGCCGCTCGGCAGAGGTGAAAAGATTGGCGACCACGCCGCTACAATGAAGTTCGGCACAAAGGGCAGACTTCACGGCTTTGAAAGCTACCTTCTTCAGGACGAAAAGGGCGAGCCTCTCCCCGTTTATTCAATCGCTTCGGGTCTTGACTATCCCGGTGTAGGTCCCGAGCACGCTTACCTTCGTGACGCGGGCAGAGTAAAGTACGAAACCGTTTCCGACGAGGAAGCTATGGAAGCCTTCTTCCTTCTTTGCAGATACGAGGGTATTATCCCCGCTATCGAAAGCGCTCATGCAGTAGCCTATGCAATCAGATACGCAAAGGAACACAAGAGCGGTTCAATCCTCGCCTGTCTTTCAGGCAGAGGCGACAAGGATATCGACTACGTTTACGAAAACTACGGCTGCGGCGAGCAGTTCAAGCTTGATTACAATAAATAATATTTGGGGTACTCCTGCAAAAGGGGTACTCTTTCTTTTACTTTTCACTTTACATTTTACTTACTGTGTGATATTATACTATTGACTACAGTTAACAAAGGAGAAATCACTATGATAGCGTTAGGCGCAGACCACGGCGGATACTTTTTGAAGGAGGAAATCAAAAAGCATCTTGAAGAAAAAGGCATAGAATACAAGGATTTCGGTACCTATACTCCCGAATCAATCGACTACGCGGCAATCGCTTATAAAACCTGCAAGGCAGTTACGGAAGGCGAATGCGAAAAGGCAATCCTCTGCTGCGGTACGGGTATAGGTATCTCAATGGCAGCAAATAAGGTTAAGGGCATCCGTGCCGCCTGCTGCAGTGACTACTTCAGCGCAAAATTCACACGCCTTCACAATGACGCAAATGCTCTTTGCCTTGGCGGAAGAGTTGTCGGTGCAGGCCTCGCACTTGAAATGGTCGATGTTTTCCTCGAAACAGAATTTGAGGGCGGCAGACATCAGAGAAGAGTTGACCAGATTATGGCAATTCAAAACGGAACCTTTGAAGAAAAATAATAACTAAGGGGAATTATTATGTTATATTTAAAAAGCTTTATCGCAATCATTACAGCAATCTTTTCACTTATCAGCGGATTTCTCGGTATCGACACCAAGCCCGAGGAGCCTACAGACAAGGACTTTAGAGTAAAAAGCTACGTAATCTGTGACAGAATTCAGGACCCTTCCGCTCTTTGCAGTGAGGATTTTGACATCATCACTGATGTTATTCTTTTCGGCGTTGCAACCTTTGACACAAAGGGTAACGTAACCGTCGACAGAGCTACCCTTGAAACAGCACTCAACAACCTTAATGCTGTTATAGGTGACAGAGATATTGAAATAACTCTCAACTTCCTCGGCCCCGGCAGTGTAACCGATTCAACCGACTGGTACGATCAGATGGAATCCCTCGGCAAGGAGCACAATAAGGCTTTCCTTTGTCCGAGACTTCAGACCAATATTATCGCAGTTCTGGAAGAATATGACCTTGACGGCGTTCACTTCGATTATGAATACCCCACAACAAACGGAGCTTGGTTCGGTTATAACAACTTCCTTGTTTCCCTCGGTTCAAAGCTCGGTGACGATTATACATTGAATGTTGCCGCTTCCGACTGGTGCTTACAGTATTCTGACCTTGCAGTTGAATTCGTTGACTGCTTCGAGCTTATGATGTATGACGTATATGATGAGGAAGGCAGACACGCAACCTTCGACACCGTAGCAACCCGTTCACAGTGGATAAAGGATTCGAACATTCCTCTTGAAAAGATAACCTTCGGTCTCCCCTTCTATGCAAGGCCCACCGACGGTGATGCTTATTGGTATGACTATGTTTCTTATGCAGACAAGCTTGATGGAAACGGCTTCTATACCGACAGCAGCATCAACAAGACCTTCTGGTTCAACACACCCGATGTTATTACAAAGAAGACACAGTTTGCAATCGACGAGGGCTACGGCGGTGTTATGATATGGCATTACACCTGCGACCTTCCCTCAACAAACGAGAATTCACTTTTAGGCGCAATCGGAAACACTCTTGACAACTATAACGGTTAACAGTTTTATCAGGCACTTCTTTTAAAGAGGTGCCTGCTTTCTTGTGTTTTATTTATTTTTATGTTATAATGAAAGTATTGTAAGCAAGAAATCTCAGGGGAATAAACCTTGGTTACGGTAAAACAGTCAGTTTTATGCTGAATTTTAAAAAAGAGGAAAAAATTATGTACGAATTAAAGGCAAGAAAATGGCTCTGCATTTTATGTATGTTTTTTATGACAGCAGTGTTTTTCACTGTGACCGCACTTATGATTGATATGGCAAGCTATGACCCTATGGCAGAAGTGGGCCTCACTCCCATACCCGGTGAGTATTATCCCGTCACTGAAAAATCAATTTTTGATGAACCTCAATACCTTCTCGGTATTGCTATGCTTTTCGTCCTTACTGTCTGTACATACATATCTTGTATCATCGCACTTCGCCGCAAGCTCCTTTTCGACAATACTAAATTCATTGTAAACGGCATTACATATACCTATAATCAGATTGAAAAGATACACTTTCGCGTACATCGCAGGTTTGCACGGCGTTCTTTTCGTGTGAGCAAAAATATTTTTGAGATTGTTATAAACGGAGAAACCGTTTTCACCTACGACGAGTTCTTTAGCGGATATAAGGAATTCCACTACTACCTTGATTATTACAAGGTAACCGTAACACCCAGGTAAAAAATAGCTCTTGACAAAGCATCTCCCCGGTGCTAAAATAGCAAGTACAAAAGAAAACACAACATCCCTTAAAGCGTTGAGGGAGAGGACCTTTTCAAAGGATTTTCAGAGAGTCCGACATTTGCTGTGAGTCGGATAAATCCGGAAAACAGTCTACCACTCCCGAGTGTGTACCGAAATAAGGTACGCCGTATGACTGCGTTAAAGTCTTATGAGTGCTGTCTTATGACGGAATACGGGTGGAACCGTGGAGCAATTATCGCTTCATCCTGTGCAAATTGCGTGGGATGAGGCTTTTCTTTTTATAAAACAGAAAGGAAGAAAAACTATGATTAACGTAACTCTCAAGGGCGGCGTTGTCCGCGAATATGAGGACGGCTCAAGCATTATCGATGTTGCAAAGAGCCTCGGTACAGGTCTTTACAAGGCCGCCTGCCTTGCTAAGGTAAACGGAGAAATAAAGGACCTTCGCACTGTTCTTACAGGTGACTGTGAGGTTGAAATTCTCACATTTGACGACGAAGAAGCTAAAAAGACCTTCTGGCATACCTGCTCACACATCCTCGCTCAGGCTGTTAAGAGACTTTATCCCGAGGTAAAGCTTGCAATCGGTCCTGCAGTTGACGGCGGCTTCTATTATGACTTCGACAGCGAAATCAGCTTCACTCAGGATATTCTCGATAAAATCGAGGGTGAAATGAAGAAAATCGTAAAAGAGGCGCTTTTCCTTGAAAAGGTTGAAATGGAGCCCGCAGAGGCACTTAAGCTTATGGAAGAAAAGGGTGAAATCTACAAGGTAGAGCTTATCAAAGAACACGCTGACAAGGGCGAGCCTATCTCCTTCTACCGTCAGGGTGAATTTCTTGAGCTCTGCGCAGGTCCTCACATTCCCGACACAGGCAGAGTAAAGGCATTCAAGCTTACCTCATGTACCGGTGCTTACTGGAGAGGCGACAGCAAAAACAAGATGCTTCAGCGTATCTACGGCACCGCCTTCACAAAGGCCGCTGACCTTGAAGAGCACCTTGCAAGAATTGAAGAGGCAAAGAAACGCGACCACAACAAGCTCGGCAGAGAGCTTGAAATCTTCACAACCGTTGACTATATCGGTCAGGGTCTTCCCATTATGCTCCCCAAGGGCACTCACATCGTGCAGACACTTCAGCGCTTTGTTGAGGACGAGGAAAAGAGAAGAGGCTGGCTTCGTACAAAGACTCCTCTTATGGCTAAGAGCGACCTCTATAAAATCTCAGGACATTGGGATCACTATAAGGACGGTATGTTCGTTTTAGGTGACGAGGAAAAGGATGACGAGGTTTTTGCCCTTCGTCCCATGACCTGCCCCTTCCAGTATCAGGCTTACCTCAACAGAGCACGTTCATACAGAGATCTTCCCATGAGACTTGGCGAAACCTCAACTCTTTTCAGAAACGAGGCTTCAGGCGAAATGCACGGTCTTATCCGTGTCCGTCAGTTCACAATTTCCGAGGGTCATCTTATGTGCACTCCCGAGCAGCTTGAGGACGAATTCAAGGGCTGTCTTGACCTTTGCGTTTATATGCTCAAAACTCTCGGTCTTTACGAGGACGTTTCCTACCGCTTCTCACAGTGGGATCCCAACGATACAGGTAAGTATATCGGTACTCCTGAGCAGTGGGATGAAGCTCAGGGCGTAATGTATAAGATTCTCGACAACCTCGGCATCGACTACAAAATCGGTATCGGTGAGGCCGCCTTCTACGGCCCGAAGCTCGATATTCAGATAAAGAACGTACACGGTAAAGAGGATACTCTCATCACAATCCAGATCGACCAGATGCTCGCTGAGAAGTTCGGTATGGAATACGTTGCTCCCGACGGCACAAAGAAAAATCCCTACATCATTCACCGTACTTCTATCGGCTGCTATGAAAGAACTCTTGCCCTTCTTATCGAGAAGTACGCAGGCGCCTTCCCCGTATGGCTTGCTCCTGAAAAGGTACGTATTCTTCCCATAGCAGACCGTCATCAGGATGCCGCTTACGCAGTTAAGAAGGCTCTTTATGAAGCCGGCATTGACGATGTAGACGTTGACATCAGAAGCGAAAAGCTCGGCTACAAGCTTCGCGAGGCTCAGCTTGAAAAAATTCCCTATATGCTCGTTATCGGCGACAAGGAGGCTGAGGAAGGTACCGTTTCCGTCAGAAAGCGCGGTCACGGTGACCAGGGCTCAATGGCAGTGGCAGACTTCGTTGAGCTTATCAAGGAAGATATTGCAACAAGAGTTATCTGGTAAAATCATATAATAAAGTGTTCCCTTGTATGTTTACAAGAGAACACTTTGTTTTATTATGTTTTATTTTGTTTATACTTATTTACAATTGATTAACTTTTGGTTATTATTAAGATGCGAGTAATTTATAAGTATAAGCAAGGAGGTATTGCTATGAAAAAAATTATTGCTCTGGTCTTAACAGTCGTTATGACCTTCAGTCTCGCTCTTCCCGCAGCTGCCGCACTCGATGCAGATTACAATGTGCCCACCATTCTTATCAGAGGTGACGGCTCCGATATCGTGAATGCAGAGGGAGAAACAATCTGGCCCGTTGCAATCGGTGACGAAGACGGCGATACGAACGAAATTATCAACTCAGTCGCAAAGGTGCTTCTGCCTCACTTCCCCACCGGACTGCTGACCGACAATTGGGACGGCTACTACGAGGCCTTCTATCAGGAAATGCTCAAATACTTTGGTGACACCCGCCTTGACGGTAACGGTGAGCCTCTTAACGGCTCAAAAATCGCACCCGATTTTGAAAACGAAAACAAAGCCAACAGAACCAGAGATAATAAAAGAAACGGAAGATATGACTATCTTGCATATCAGTATCATTACGACTTCCGTCTTTCTCCCTTTGACCATATGGAGGAGCTTGATTCCTACATTACGGACGTTATGAAGACAACCGGTGCAAAGCAGGTTAACCTTGTAGGACGTTGCCTCGGTGGCGGATTCCTTATGTGCTACCTTGATTATTACGTAAATAAGGTTGAAACCACCGGTTGTGCCCCCTACATCAAAAACGTAATGTTCGATGCCACAGTACATAACGACTGCAGTCCCCTTACAGATTCCTTCAGCGGTCACATCGCGCTCGACAGCGACGCTCTCCAGCGCTTCCTTCACGAATACATCGATACAGACAAAACAACAGTAGACGGTGTGCTTGACACTGCAGCCTTCCTCAATGATGTTATTCTTACATCATATAACCTTCTCAACGAGGTGGGTGTTGTTGACATTATGCTTATTGAGCCTATCGAAACTCTTTACGCTAAGCTTTACGCAGGTCTTACCCCCAAGCTTCTCGAGGCTCTTATGGGTACATGGGCAGGCTATTGGTCGGCAATCGACACAGAGCAGTTTGACGAAGCTCTCGAGCTCGTTTACGGCAAGGAAGGCTCAGAAAAGAGAACTGAATACGCCGGTCTTGTGGAAAAGCTTATTCAGTACGATGAGCAGATTGCCCAGAGACAGGATGAAATCCTCGATAAGTGCGAAGAGTACGGTGTACACTTTGGTGCTATTGTAAAGTACGGCTATCAGATGTACCCCTTCATCGAAAGCCAGAATATGATAGGTGACTCAATGGTTACCGTTGAAAGCTCATCCTTCGGTGCAACAACAGCCAACGTAGGCAAAACACTTTCCGACGAGTATATTGCAGAAAGAACAGAGCTCGGCTTCGGTGCATATATTTCAGCTGACAAGCAGGTTGACCTTTCAACTGCACGCTTCAAGGATACAACCTACGTTATCAAAAATCTCCACCATGATAACTGGACTCCTGACCACTCTATTATAAATAACTTCCTCTGGAGCACAAATCTTACAACAGATACAGACACCGTTTATTCAAGATTTATGGTTTACAACGATGAAACCGAAAAGCTTGAAAAAATGACAGAGGAAAACTGCAATATTTCACAGTGGGACGGTGTTGAGGACAAGAAGGAAAGCACACTTATCACAAAGCTTATGGCTTTGTTCAAGTGGCTCAAGGCAATTTTCCAGTATCTTACAAACAGCTTTCTCTCTAAGAATGAGGCTCCCGCAGCATAAAAGTTAAGGAGCTGTAAAAAAGTGCAGACAGCATAAAACAAGATAAGCAAAGGGTTCCTTCGGTTTTGAGCTGACCAAAGGAACCCTTTAAAATATATAAATTGATGAATAGCGGACAAAAACATTGTTTTTGTGTTTTATGCTATAAACAAAACCGAGCTCTAAAAAAACCGTGACATTGGCGTCACGGTTTTTATGTTTTATATTTATTTTTTATGAGAAGAAGACAACCTCCTGCATAAAGCTGCTGTTCATTTCTTCAATCATACCAACAAAAGCTGAATCAATACTGATTGTTTCATACTCTAAATTTGTTGTGATAACCTTCATACCCATCATATATGTGTCTCTGCTTATAAGCTCACCCTTTTCGTTGTAGCTTAATTCGTCATATCCTGCCTGCATACCGTTTTCATAGTAAACAACCTTGTTGCACAAACCGTTTGCATCATAGCTGTAAACGTGCTCGCTGTATACGCCGTCCTCATATTCGTGTGTTTTCTTTGTGATATGGCCGTTTGCATCATACACACAAGCTACAGTGTCAACTGCTACACCGTTTTTGTAAACAGCTTCCTTTGTGAGATTATTGTTTGCATCGTATTCATATACGGTGCTTTCTGTTTCAACTGAGCCCTCATAAACGGTTTTCTTTATACACTTACCTGCATCGTTATAATCATATAAGGTATATGAGGTTTCAACACCGTCAACGTAGGTTGTGCTTTTCTTGTCATTCCACTTTTCATCACACTCAAACTTTTCCGAACTTACAAGCACACCGTTCTCGTAGGTTTCCTCTGTACAGGTGAGGGTTTCCTTATCGTAAACAACCTTAACCTCTGTTGTTTCACCGTCAGCATTCATAAGAACTCTTACAGGTAAACCGTTTTCATCATATTCTATATCCATTGACAGTTCCATATTCATAACAGACTCAAAGCTGATTTCTGTTATGGTGTTTATCTCAACGGGAGGCTCGGGAGCAACCTGACCCTGCTCCTCACCCTGTGGCTTTTCTTCCTTATTGAGCAGACCGGGAAGGAAAATTGCTCCTGCAATTATTGCCGCAATAACCACTATAGCGACAATGATAACGGGAAGGTTGGATTTCTTCTTAACGGGAACAGGCATAGGCTGCTGAAAACCGGGCTGAGCAGGCATAGGCTGACCATAATTTATAGCAGCTGTCTGCTCCTGAGTTTTGTCGCAATAAGGACAGTAGCCGAGATTATCCGGATATTCGTTACCGCATTTGTTACAAAGCATATTTTATTACTCCTTTTCTTTTTGATATATTAAATATATCACAGTCTGCTTTTTCTGTCAAGAAAAGTCCTTTCTCAGCCCCTTATCCACTCCTTAAGCTCATACCACTTTTCAACTATCCAGAAACGCACCTCGTACTTTCCGCTTTTAGACACTATGTCAATACTTCTTTCGTCGAGCACGTCGGAAAGTCTCATTTCATCCTTACTTGCCGCAGGAAGGCACATAGGAGGGAACATCACGCACCACCAGTTTTCTCCTTCGCCCTCACCCAAAACAACTCTCAGAGCATTGTAATAACCGGCAGGCAAGGTCACGTCACCGTACCGCCTTGTGGGAAAATAACACTCTGTGATTTCAACCTCAGCAGAATATGTATAGCCGTTTTCCCTGAGAGTACGCTCCGCAACAGACTTCATTCTGTAAAGATTTTCACTGAGTCTTATTTCAGCCTCATCAACACTTACGTTGCCCTCAAAAAGCTCTCTGCCTTCGGTGAGAAGTGCATCTCTTACCTTGAGCTTGACGCTCTGAGCCTCTTTACTGTTGCTGTCTGCAATAACGTGAAGCCGCAGTACGTTGCTTCTGATATCCTTACAGTCATTTTCAAAGGCAAGACATATGCCTATTGATAAAAACAAAGCTAAAAAAGCGGACATTTCAAAAATTCGTATTTTCATTTAATTCACCCTTTCTTTTTTCAATGTAATTATTGCCAATTTTTTCCGCATATATTCCGAGGAAAATTTTTTATTGTTTTTTTCTCTCAACACGGCAAAAACTTACCTTGTGAAGAATTTTTGAGTTCTATTGACAAAAAAAGGCTTTACAGATAATATGATGTATAAAGGAGTGAATTCGATGCAGACCTTTGATAAAATCTGCACCCTTATAAGGGAGCAGCTCGGACTTGACAAGAACTTTCCGATTACAGAAAAAACAACAATTCAGGATATTGACGCAGACAGTCTCGACGTTGCAGAGTTTTTTATGACGTTGGAGGATACCTTCGATGTTGAAATTCCCGAGGAGGCTGAATTCAAGGTTCATACTATGGGAGATGTGGCTAACCTGATAGATTCACTTATTTAAAGCAGCAACTCCGTAAGACCTTATGCCTTGCGGAGTGAAAGGAAGATAAATATGCTAAGATACAAATATATTATATGGGACTGGAACGGCACCCTGCTTGACGATGTAAAAATAAACATTGAAATAATAAACATCCTTCTTTCCGAAAGAGGCCTTCCTCTTATTGACAGCACCGACAAATACAGAAATCTCTTTACCTTCCCCATTCAGAGCTTCTATAAGGAGCTGGGCTTCACCTTCAAGGATGAGCCCTTTGAGACAGTAGCAAGACAGTACGCCTTTATGTACGATGAAAGATATCCTTTTGCCGAGGTTTCCGCTGAGGCAGAAAGCCTTCTTCGCACCTTCAGACAGGAGGGGGCAGAGCAGCTTATAATTTCCGCAACGGAGCAGGGCTTTCTCACAAGACAGGTTACATATTTTGAAATAGAGCAATATTTCACCGATATTCTCGGCACATCGGATATTTACGTTAAAAGCAAGGTATCCGTTGCACAAAGGTGGATGCAGGAAAACGGAGTTTCTCCCGACGAGATCCTGTTTGTGGGTGACACGGTACACGACAAGGAGGTTGCCGACAGCATCGGCTGCGAGTGTATACTTGTTGCAAAGGGACATCAATCAAAAGAGCTTCTCACATTCTCGGGAGCTCTTGTAGCAGACAGTCTCAGCGACGTAGCAAAAGCGGTGATTATATGAAAAAGGTTGTAATAGCCCCTGACTCCTTCAAGGGTACACTTTCCGCAACAGAGGTATGCCTCATTGTAAGCAATGAGCTGAAAAAAAGGTACCCTGACCTTGATATTACACAGATTCCCGTTGCAGACGGCGGCGAGGGTACTGTTGAAGCACTCATTACCGCTATGGGCGGGCAAAGGATATTCTGCACGGTGAAAAGCCCCCTCGGAAGAGATATCGGTGCATACTACGGTATTCTTCCCGACGGCACTGCAGTCATAGAAATGGCTCAGGCGTCGGGTATCACCATTGAAAAAGAAAACAACCCGCTTAAAAGCTCCACCTACGGTACGGGACAGCTCATTCTCGACGCTTTAAACAGAGAAATAAATAACATCCTCATCGGCATCGGCGGCAGCGCCACAACCGACGGAGGTATCGGCGCGCTCTCGGCCCTCGGAGTCAAATTTCTTGACAGATACGGAAGAGAAGTCCCTCCCTGCGGCGAGGGATTGAGCCTTATTGAAAGCATCGACCTTTCGTCTCTAGACAAAAGGCTTGCGGACTGCAGCATTACCGTTCTTTGCGATGTGGTAAACCCCCTTTACGGCGAAAAAGGAGCGGCATACGTATTCTCCCCGCAGAAGGGTGCAAGTGAGAATGATGTGCTTTTTCTTGACGAGGGTCTCAGGAACCTTGCCCGTATAAGTGAAAAAACACTCGGAAGGGATTTCTCCCTTTGCGAGGGCGCAGGTGCGGCCGGCGGTCTCGGCTTCGGTCTTATTGCTTTTCTTGGCGGAAAATTCGTCAAAGGTATAGAATATGTGCTTGAAAAGGCAGACTTCAGCGAAAAGGTCACAGAAGCAACCCTTGTTATCACAGGTGAAGGTAAGCTCGACAGACAGAGCCTTATGGGTAAGGTACCCTTTTATGTTGCCGGAAAAAGCAAGGGCAGGAAGGTAATCGCCCTTGTAGGTGTAAGTGAGATTTCCGCAGATGAAGCAAAAGAAAAGGGTATTTCACAGATAATTGAAACAAATCCATTGCATCTGCCCTTTGAGGAAATAAAGCACTGTGCAAAACAGATGTTAATTGACGCCTGCGAGCAGATTATTATATGAAATAGTGAAAATTTGTTTTTTTCTCTTGATTTATTTTCGTTTTTGCGGTTTAATATAAGATGTAAAAATATGAATTCAAAGGAGCAGAAAAAATGAGCAATATCAAGAAACTCAAATATTTTGTTGACGGTCAGTGGCTTGAATCAAAGACAGAAAAGTATATGGATGTTTTCAATCCCAGCACAGGTGAAGTTATCGCACAGGCACCCTGCTGTACTCAGGAAGAGGTTGAATCGGCTATTGCCGCAGCAAAGGCAGCTTTCCCCGCATGGTCAAACACTCCCGTTATGAAAAGAGTTCAGGTACTCTATAAATTCCGTGAGCTTCTCGTTGAGCATCTCGACGAGCTTGCAAGAATCTGTGCTCTCGAGCACGGCAAGGTACTCTCCGAGGCAAAGGGCGACATTCTCAAGGTTAAGGAACCCGTTGAGCACGCTATCTCCGCTCCCTCACTCACAATGGGCGATTGTATGAGAGACACTTCAAACGGCTATGATACCACTCTTTATTATGAGCCTGTCGGCGTTTTCGCAGGTATCGTTCCCTTCAATTTTCCCGGTATGATTCCCATGGGCTGGATGGTTCCCTGCTGCATCGCTTGCGGTAACACCATCGTTCTCAAGCTCGCTTCAATGACACCTATGACCGCTATGCGTCTTAACGAGCTTCTCGTTGAAGCAGGTCTTCCCAAGGGCGTTGTTAACCTTGTTACCTGCTCAAGAGTTGAAGCAGATATTTTCCTCAAGCACCCCGATGTTAAGGGTATCACCTTCGTTGGCTCAACAAAGGTAGGACTTCACGTATATAAGGAAGCTTCCGCAACCGGCAAGAGAGTACAGTCTCTCTGTGAGGCTAAGAATCACGCACTCGTTCTCGAGGATGCTGCACTTGAAAGATCAGCAAGAGGTATCATCAACTCCTCCTTCGGTTGCGCAGGCGAAAGATGTATGGCTCTTCCCGTTGTTGTTGCTCAGGAAGGCATCGCTGACAAGCTTGTTGCTCTTCTCAAGCAGTACGCTTCAGAGCTCAAGCTCGGTCCCGCATACGAAGCAGACTCAACCCTCGGCCCCGTTGTTACCGCTGAACATAAGAAGAGCGTTATTGACTGGATCAACAAGGGTATTGAGGAAGGTGCAACTCTCGTTCTTGACGGACGTAATGCAGTTGTTCCCGGCTATGAAAACGGCTTCTATGTAGGCCCCACAATTCTTGACAACGTTACTGAGGATATGACAGTAGGTACTCAGGAAATCTTTGGTCCCGTACTTTGCATCAAGAGAGTCAAGACATTCGAGGAAGGTCTTGCTCTTATGAACCGCAATCCCTTTGCTAACGGCTCAGTTATCTTCACACAGAGCGGCTACTATGCAAGAGAATTTGCAAAGAGAACTGACGGCGGTATGGTAGGCGTTAACGTTGGTATTCCCGTACCCGTTGGCGTATTCCCCTTCACAGGTCATAAGCTCTCCTTCTTCGGCAATCTCCACTGCCTCGGCAAGGATGCATTCCGCTTCTTCACAGAAACAAAGGCTGTTACAACACGCTGGTTCGACGAGGAAGAAATGAAGGCTACAACCGTTGACACTTGGGACGGCTCAGTAGGCGGCGGCATCTGATAAATGCAAAATGCAGAATTGCGCCCTGCGTGAGCGGATGAGGCTTACTGCCTCCCGCCCATAAAAAGAGATAAAATTAAGCGACCGATTAAATCGGTCGCTTTTGATTTTATTTATCGCCGTTATCAGCTTCGTTTGGATTTATTACATTCTGATGCTCGGATATCGGGTTTCCGTATTCATCTGAAATAAAGCCCTGAGGTGAGTAGGTCTGCTGATAGGGATAACCTGCAGGATTCTGTCCGTAGGGTGCGGTGCCTTGCTGATAGGGAGCGTATCCGTTGGGATTCTGTCCGTAGGGTGCAGTGCCTTGCTGATAAGGAGCGTATCCATTGGGATTCTGTCCGTAGGGTACGTTTCCCTGCTGAGGATTGAAATATCCGTTTTCTATCTGAACATAAAGCATATTTTTATAGACGTAAGGTGCAT
>JAZULG010000150.1:0-3701 GCA_045603005.1 Acutalibacteraceae bacterium | reverse complement strand
GGGATATTCAGCACGTACATAGATATAACCTTCAGTAGCGCCTGTAGCATAACCGCAGATAGCCATAGCTTCGATGATACAGTGGGGGTCACCTTCAAGAACTGAACGGTCCATGAATGTACCGGGGTCACCTTCGTCACCGTTACATACAACATACTTCTGGTCAGCCTTGTTAGCTGCGGTAAAGCTCCACTTGAGACCAGTGGGGAATCCGCCGCCGCCACGTCCGCGAAGACCTGAATCCTTGACTATCTGGATTACCTGCTCGGGAGTGAGCTCTGTCAGACACTTTGCGAGAGCCTGATAGCCGTCGTATGCGATATATTCGTTGATATCCTCGGGATTGATAACACCGCAGTTTTTAAGAGCAACTCTGTGCTGAGTCTTATAGAAATTAGTGTCGTTAAGACCCTTGATTTCTGTGGGGGTAACTGTCTCGGTGTAAAGAAGACGCTTAACCATACGGCCCTTGAGAAGATGCTCCTCAACGATTTCGGGAACGTCTTCAACCTTAACCTCTGAATAGAAGCAGCCTTCGGGATAAACGATCATAATGGGGCCGAGTGCGCAAAGACCGAAGCAACCGGTACGGATTACCTGAACTTCGTTTTCAAGGCCTCTTGCCTTGAGCTCAGCTTCCATTGTTTCAATGATTTTCTGTGAGTTTGAGGAGGTACAGCCGGTACCGCCGCAAACAAGCACGTGTGAACGATACATTAAACTTCCTCCTTATTCTTTGATAGCGCCGATTGTGTATTCAGCAACGGGCTTGCCGTTAACGATGTGGTCAACGATAATCTTTGCAACCTTTTCTTCGTTGAGCTGAACATAGGTAACCTTTTCCTGACCGGGAACGAGTACCTCTGCGATGGGCTCATACTGACACATACCGATACAGCCTGTCTGAGCAACGGTAACGTGCTGAATGTTACGCTTTGTTATTTCTTCAACAAATTTGTTCATAACGGGTCTTGCACCTGCTGCGATACCGCAGGTAGCCATACCTACAACGATTCTTGTAGCTTCTGTTGAGCCGTCACGTGTTGTCATATTGAGCTTAGCGGCATCTCTGAGAGCCATAAGTTCTTCAAGTGATTTCATTTGTATTTACACCTCCGTAAGTTGATTGGTATTTTCCTTGATATAGTCCGTAAGCCAGCCTACGATGCCCGGCTCGTTCAGGGGAACGTCTCCGAGAAATTCCTTAAGCTGTCTTGTGTCCACGGTGAATTCCCTTGAGTCAAGACTTCTTCTGTAAATAAAGTCCGTATGCAGATTCATCGTGATGAGAATTACGACAGTTGAGGTAAGGTCACCGATGGGAGTGAAATCCACGTGATCGGTTTTAAATACGGCGCGTACCTTTGTGCCTGTACCGACTTCGCTTTCAATTTCAAGAGAACCACCTGTCATTTCGGCAGCCATCTTAAAAAGAGGAATCCCTAAGCCTACCTTTCTTGTGGTACGGGTGGTGAAGAAGGGGTCGATAACCGACTGAACCTGCTCACTTGTCATACCCTTACCGTTGTCGTAAATGCCGATAAGAAGCTCCTTATTCACAGTGCTTTCACTGACCTCGATTTCTATCAAAGAGGCATTTGCCGAGATAGAGTTCTGGGCTATGTCAAGCACATTGAGTGAAAGCTCTCTCATCAGTCCTGATATTTAGCAAGAATGCCTGCAATATCAGCTGCGGTGATTTTGCCGTAAACGTCATCGTTGACTGTGATAACGGGAGCAAGACCGCAAGCACCGATGCAACGGCATGCAGTAAGAGAGAACTTACCGTCGGCAGTGCATTCCTCTGCACCGATACCGAGCTGAGCTGAAAGCTCGTCGAGAAGTTCCTGAGCGCCCTTAACGTAGCAGGCAGTACCGAGACAAACGGAAATTGCATACTTACCCTTGGGTGAAAGAGCAAACTGAGCGTAGAATGTTGCAACGCCGTAAACCTTTTCAAGGGGTACCTTCATTCCGTCGGCGATTTTCTGCTGAACTTCAAAGGGAAGGTAGCCGTAGATGCCCTGAGCCTCCTGCATAACGTGCATGAGCTTGCTCACGTCAGGTGTGCATTCAGCGATGACTGCATCAAGCTTTGCTGCCTGTTCAGCGGTGTCTTTGAACGGGATTGTGCTGATTTTTTTAAGCATTGACTTTTATCCTCCTTTAGAGTTTTTAACTTTATTATTGTAAGTTATGAATTGATGAAAGCTTACAGCAACTCATAATAATCCATACTATTGAATAATAACACATTCACGCAAAAAAATCTACTGATTTTCTAATAAAAAATACTGAAAACCACAATTTAACAAATTGACTAATTTTTTTGTTCAATTTGATATGTATAAATTTACATAGCAAAAGGTGTTTTTTACATATTGATGCACCGTATTCCCCCGATTTCTTCAGCTGATGCCCTGCCGCAACCATCAGAGCATTATTTTTGCAAAAAACTATTGACATACAACTGAAAAAGTGATAATATTTCTATACCTATTACATATAGGCAAAACCGAATATTTCATTTATGATAGAGGCGCGATACATCATCAGTATTTTTCGGCTTAAGGGACTTCGCAGGTCCTGCCGCTTAAGAAAGGGGTGGTCGCCGAAGGAGTCAGGCGAAAGACTACCTGGGCGGTTGAAATAAGATTTGACCGACTGTCGCAATTGCGGAGTGCTATTATAACTGTAAAAGGCAGTATTTTACTGTGACTTTGCATATATATTGACACTCGGTATTTTAATCGGGTGTTTTTTTATGGCATATAAATGATTTCTCGGTAATTCAATTACTTTTAAAGGAGCAGAAAACTATGAACAGAAAGCCCATTTTTGAAGGAGCTGCATCAGCTCTCGTAACACCGATGAATGAAAACGGCGTTGACTATCCCGCATTTAAGAAGCTTATCGAATGGCAGATTGAGGAGGGCATCGATGCTCTCGTAATCGCAGGTACATCAGGTGAAGGCTCAACCCTTACCGACGAGGAGCACAGAGAGGTACTCCGCTTCTCAGTTGAGGTTGTAGCAGGCAGAGTACCCGTTATCGCAGGTACCGGCTCAAATGACACCGCTTACGCTATTGACCTTACAAAGTACGCTTGTGAGGTTGGCTGTGACGCTATGCTCGTTGTTACCCCCTACTACAACAAGGCAACCCAGAAGGGTCTTATCAAGATGTTTACAGAAATTGCAGATGCAAGCACAAAGCCTGTAATTCTCTATAACGTACCCTCAAGAACAGGCGTTAACATTGAGCCCAAGACCTATGCGGTACTCGCTGAGCATCCCATGATTCAGGGCATCAAGGAGGCTAACGGCGCTATCGACAAGATTGTTGAAACCATGTCTCTTGTAGGTGACAAGCTCGATGTATATTCAGGTAACGATGATCAGATCGTACCCCTTCTTTCAGTAGGAGGCAAGGGCGTTATTTCCGTACTCTCAAACGTACTTCCCAAGGAAACCTCAGAAATGGTACACAAGTTCCTTGACGGTGACGTTAAGGGCGCTGCTGAAATGCAGTTCAAATACTTCCCCCTTGTAAAGGCTCTCTTCAGCGAGGTTAATCCCATTCCCGCAAAGGCAGCTATGGCAGCTATGGGCTTCTGCGAGGACTATGTAAGATCTCCCCTCACAGTTATGGAGGATGACACAAAGGCTGTTCTTCTTTCAGAAATGAGAAAGCTCGGCCTC
>JAZULG010000149.1:0-4979 GCA_045603005.1 Acutalibacteraceae bacterium | reverse complement strand
CTTTACGAGCTTCTCAGGGAAGAAAAGTACAGCGTTACAAAATATCACGCAGGTCTTCTCAAGGAGGAAAGGCGTATAAATCAGGAGCTTTTCATAAATGATGAAAAGGAAATAGTAATAGCTACCAACGCCTTCGGTATGGGTATAGATAAATCCAACGTTTCTTTTGTTATACACTACAATATGCCGGGAGATATTGAGAGCTATTATCAGGAGGCGGGCAGAGCGGGGCGTGACGGCTCTGCGGCTGACTGTATTCTGCTTTACGGCGGCAGGGATGTTGCAATACAGAGGTACTTTATAGATAATCCCGAGGAAAATGAAGAGCTTACCGATGAGCAGAGAAAGCAGATAAGGCAGCTGAGACTTTATAAGCTTGACAGAATGATAGAGTACGCCTCGGGCAGATACTGTCTGCGCCATTATATGCTTCAGTACTTCGGAGAAATGGCAACGGGCAGATGCGAAAACTGCTCAGGCTGTCTTGGTGTGTCAATGAGTACCGATGTAACAGTTGAAGCACAGAAGATTTTTTCCTGTATAAAGCGCGTGAAGGAAAAAGAAACCGCAGAAGCCGTTGCAGATATACTCAAGGGTGAGGAAAGTGAATACGTCCTGCTTAAAAAGCTTGACAAGGTCAGCACCTTCGGCATTATGAAGGACAGTGACAAAAATCAGATAAGGCTTCATATCGAATACTTCTCTGAGCACGGCTACATAGGAAGCGATTCCGAGGGGAAATTATATCTTAAAGAAAAAAGCAAGGAAATACTTTACTCGGGCAAGCGGATAAGAAAGCAAATTGTGCGTCAGACATCAAAGCCCTCTGCAGACAAGCCTGACATAAGGCTCTTTATGGCTCTTAAGGTGCTCAGAAAGGAGCTTGCAAAAAAGAGCAGTATACCCGATTTTATTATATTTACTGACCTTACTCTGAAGGAGCTTGCTACCCGTAAGCCGGTAAACGAAAAGGATTTTATGACA
The DNA here is from genome assembly GCA_045603005.1 of Acutalibacteraceae bacterium. Taxonomy (GTDB): domain Bacteria; phylum Bacillota; class Clostridia; order Oscillospirales; family Acutalibacteraceae; genus UBA6857. Next base: position 3,995 of record JAZULG010000149.1, on the reverse strand, counting down.
GTAGAGGGTGTATCTGCCGCCAAATATAAGAAATACGGCAAGTTTTTTATTGAATTAATAAAAAAACATTGTAATAATACGATTGAAAAACGTAATGTATAATGTTATAATGTAATAATTAACACTAAGAAAGGGGTTTATTTATGAGCAGAAAAAAATGGCTTCTCAAGGATGTTGACAAAGAGCTTGCGGGCGATATAGCAGATGAATACGGTATAGACCCCTTTGCTGCTCTTTTGCTTGTTTCAAGAGGCATTACGGATGAATACGAGATAAACGAATTTTTTTCCGACACACCCATGCTCTGCGATCCCTTTGATATAATCGATATGGATAAAGCTTGCGACAGAATAAGCAGAGCAATTGATGAAGGTGAGCTTATTGCCGTCTACGGTGACTACGATGCTGACGGCGTTACTGCAACCGCACTTCTTGCTTCCTTTTTGCAGACTCAGGGCGCGAGGGTAGTAACATATATTCCCGACAGAGCAACTGAGGGCTACGGACTCAATACGGGTGCCGTTGAAAAGCTGAAGGCTCAGGGCGTTGATCTTATCGTTACCGTTGATAACGGCGTATCTGCATTTCCCGAGGCTGAGCTTATTTATGAGCTCGGTATGGAGCTTGTTGTTACCGATCACCATAAGGTGTCCGACAGACTTCCGAGAGCTGAAGCGGTTGTTGACCCCCACAGAAGTGACTGTCTGTCCGAATTCAGAAACTGGGCAGGTGTAGGCGTTGCCTTCAAGCTTTGCTGTGCACTCTGCGGTGACAGTGAAGAGGTGCTGTCGATGTACGGTGACCTTGTTGCCATCGGTACAATAGGCGACGTTGTGAGCCTTACGGGTGAAAACCGTACTCTCGTAAAAGAGGGACTCAGGCTCATCAACAGTGATAATAATCTCGGTGTATCCGGACTCAGAAGGGTAGCGGGTACTGATGAAAAGAGTCTGAGTGCAGGCTCCGTTGCCTTCTCTCTCGTGCCGAGAATAAATGCTATAGGCAGAACCGCTCACGCCAATGTCGCACTCAGGCTTCTTATGAGTGAGGATTGTGATGAGTCAGCAGAAATTTCAGGCATAGTAAACAGTGCGAATGTTGAGCGTCAGGCTCTTGAAAAGGAAATATACAGTCAGGCTCTCACAAAGATAAGTGAGAATCCGTCTCTTCTCAATAACAGAGTGCTTATTTTCTGCGGAAGAGACTGGCATCCGGGCGTTATCGGCATTGTTGCCGCAAGGCTTACACAGAAGTACGGTAAGCCCTGCCTTGTTATATCTGACGACGGAGAAAATGCCAAGGGCTCGGCAAGAAGCATTGACGGCTTTTCTCTTTACGATGCGATTTCCTCAGCGGCGGAGCTTCTGACACATTATGGCGGACACGTTCTTGCTGCAGGCTTCAGTCTTAAAAGTGAAAATCTCGATAAATTCCGTGTTGCTATTGAGCAGTACGCTAAAACGGTGGAGATGCCCTTCCCTGTAATCGAAATAGACCTGAGACTTCGTCCTGAGTTTGTTTCCGCGGACCTTCTTGAGGTGATAAACTCCCTTGAGCCCTTCGGAGCGGGTAATCCTCAGCCGGTTTTCGGCCTTTATGGTATGACTCTCAGCTCAGTGCAGCCCATCGGCGGCGGTAAGCATCTGAGATTGACCGTGAGAAAGGGCGAGTGCAGTCACACCGCACTTCTTTTCTCCACTACTGCAGAGGAGTTTCCCTACCGTACGGGAGATGTGCTTGACCTTGCGGTAAAGCTCGAAAGAAACGAGTATATGGGTCAGGTAAGAGTAAGCATTTATGTTAAGGATATCCGTATGAGCGGTACCGATGACGATAAATATCTTAAGAGTGTAAGGCTTTACGAAAAAATCAAGAGGGGAGACCGCATCACCGAAAGGCAGGCACAGTTTGCTTTGCCGCAGAGGGATTTCTTCGCAAATGTATACAGATTTATAAAAGAAAGCGGAGGCTGGCAATACAGCACAGACGTTCTCTGCTACCGTCTCGGTGATGACGGAAGCAACGCCTGCAAGGTGCTTGTTTGTATTGATGCACTTTGTGAGCTTGGTGTACTGAAAATAACCGATGATAAAATACTTTTAGCTGATACGGGCAAAAAGGTGAATCTTGATTCATCTGAGCTTCTTACAAGGCTGAAGGGTGTCCGTGATGAATTTTGATGGAAGGGGGAAAAAGGCTTGACAGAATACGATGTCGGATTTGAAGAACTCATAAAAAAACTTAAGCAGAGCTTTTCAGAGAAGGAAATTGAAAAAATCAGCAAGGCTTACGATATCGCCAATGAAGCTCATAAAAATCAGAGACGGCGTTCAGGTGAGCCCTATATAATTCATCCCGTTGCAGTTGCAAAAATTCTCTGCGATATGGGTATGGACGTTGACTCTCTCTGCGCTGCGCTTCTTCACGATGTGGTTGAGGATACCGATATGACCGATGAGGATATCAGAGCGGTCTTCGGGAAGGATGTTGAGCATCTTGTAGAGGGTGTTACAAAGCTCGGTCAGATCCCTCTTTCCGCAAGCAAAGAGGAGGAGCAGAGCGAAAACGTAAGAAAGATGTTTCTCGCTATGAGCGAGGATATCCGCGTTATTATCATAAAGCTTGCCGACCGCGTTCACAATATGCGTACTCTTCAGTTTATGCCTGAGGAAAAGCGCAGATACAAGGCAAGGGAAACTCTTGAAATATATGCACTTATTGCGCACCGCCTCGGTATCCGTGCCTTCAAGGAGGAGCTTGAGGACCTTGCAATCAGCTTTCTTGACCCGGTTGCATATCAGGAAATTGCGAAAAATCTTGAAATGCAGATAGAATCGAGACACAGCTTTCTTGATTCAATAAAAGAGGAAATTTTCGAGAGAGTAAAGCAGGAGGTTCCCAACGTTCATATTGAGGGCAGAATCAAGTCGGTACACGGTATTTACAGAAAAACCTATATGAAGGGTAAGAGCTTCGATGAGATTTACGATATTTATGCCGTACGTCTCATAGTTGACTCTGTTTACGAGTGCTACAGCTGTCTCGGCGTTATCCACGATATGTACAATCCGCTTCCGGGTCGCTTCAAGGACTATATCTCAACCCCGAAGCCCAATATGTATCAGTCTCTTCATACAACGGTAATCGGCAGAGCGGGTGTACCCTTCGAGGTGCAGATACGCACATGGGATATGCACCACACCGCTGAGTACGGTATTGCCGCCCATTGGAAATATAAGCTCGGTATGAGCGGCAAGGCAAAGTTTGAGGAAAGACTTTCATGGATAAGACAGCTTCTTGAAAATCAGAAGGAAAGCGACGATGTTGAGGATATCGTCAAGACCATAAAGACCGACTTTATTCCCGAGGAGGTATTTGCCTTTACCCCCAAGGGAGACGTTGTGAGTCTGCCTATGGGCTCCTGCATTATTGACTTTGCATACGCTATTCACTCGGGCGTAGGTAATAAGATGATAGGTGCTAAGGTTGACGGCAGAATAACTACCCTTGATCACAAGGTAAATAACGGTGAGATTATAGAAATTCTTACAACCTCATCTCAGGGTAAGGGTCCGAGCCGTGACTGGCTCAAGATTGCCCGTACCTCTTCAGCAAGAACAAAAATCAAAAATTGGTTCAAGAAGGAGAAGAGAGAGGAAAACATTATAGAGGGTAAGGCTGAAATCGACAGAGAGTTCAAGCGAAATAATATCTCTCTTTCGGATAAGCAGCTTCCCGATTTTCTCGCAAAATTCATCGAAAAATACCACTGTAACACTGTTGACGATTTCTATGCGGCAATCGGCTACGGCGGTGTAAACCTGCAGAATATTATTCCCCGAATGAAAGAGGAATACGCAAAGCTTATGAAGGAGCTTCAGCCTCAGGAGCCACCGCAGGTTGTCACACAGGCACCGAAAAAGACGGTTCGCAGCGCAGAGGGTATTATCATAGAGGGCATTGATAACTGCCTTGTGAAGTTCTCACGCTGCTGT
>JAZULG010000148.1:0-4320 GCA_045603005.1 Acutalibacteraceae bacterium | reverse complement strand
TAAGCTTACTGTTCAGACAACAGTATGGGCAGGCAGCGGACACTTCGGCGGCGGTATGTCCGTAATGGACCTTCTCACCGTTCTCTACCACAAGTACCTTAACATCAAGGTTGACGATCCCAAGTGGGAAGACAGAGACCGTTTCATCCTTTCAAAGGGTCATGCAGCTATTGCTTACGCTCCCGTGCTTTGCGACAAGGGCTTCAACGATGTTGAAATGCTCAAGTCATTCAATCTTTCAGGTTCAAAGATGGGTATGCACCTTGACTCAAACAAGGTTGTAGGTGTTGATGCATCAACAGGCTCACTCGGTCACGGTCCCTCAATCGCAGCAGGTACTGCTCTTGCAGCAAGACTTATGGGTAAGGATTACCTTACATACGTTGTTACCGGTGACGGTGAATTAGGCGAAGGCTCATGCTGGGAAGGCTTTATGACAATCAATCACTATCAGCTTTCCAACTGTATCGTATTCATCGACAGAAACCACAACATGATCGACGGTAACACCGAGGATATCAAGAAGCTTGAGCCTCTTGCAGACAAGATGACTGCCTTCGGCTTCAATACCATCGTTGTTGACGGTAACAATATCGGTGAGCTTTGCGATGCTATCGACGTAGCTATTGAGCGTTCAAAGGAAAAGTGTGCACCCACATGTATTCTTATGGATACAAAGAAGGGCGCAGGTATCAAGTCAATCGAAGGCGATTACACATGGCACTACGGCGCAATCGACGATGCCAAATTTGAACAGTTCAACAAAGAGCTTGAAGAAGATTACAAGGCTCGTTGCGCTCGTGCAGAAAAGGAGGGCAAATAATTATGGCAGGCGGATTTGTTTACACAGCAGTTGACCAGACTGAAATTTCCACAGCTGAAATTTACGGCAAGGCTCTTGCTGACATTATTTTAAAAGACCCCAAGGTTGTTGCTATCACAGCTGACCTTGCAAAATCAACAAAGCTCGGTGACGTTCTCAAGGTTTGCCCCGAAAGAGTTATCAACGTAGGTATCGCAGAGCAGGATATGTTCGGTGTTGCAGCAGGTATGGCTCGCGCAGGTATGATTCCCTTCCTTTCAGGCTTCTCAGCATTCACATCAATGAGAGCCTGCGACCAGCTTCATACAGATATCTGCTATCAGAATGTTAATGCAAAGATTATTGCTACCCATTCAGGCACATCCTTCGGTCAGGCAGGTTCAACTCACCACGCTATTACTGACCTTGCTATCACAAGAGCAATGCCCAACCTTACAGTTATCGTTCCCGCTGACGGGTTTGAAACAGCTAATGCTGTTAACGCAGCTTACGAAAACTTCGGTCCCTACTACATCCGTATCAACCGCGGCTTCGACCGTGTTCTTTATGAGAATCAGGACTACGGCTTTGAGGTTGGTAAGGCAGTAGAGGTTCACGAGGGTACAGATATCACAGTTATCGCTTGCGGCTCCTGCGTATTCCAGGCTCGTGAAGCTGCTAAGTTCCTTAAGAATGCAGACGGACTTTCAGTTCGCGTTCTTAATATGCATACAATCAGCCCCATCGACGTTGAGGCTATCCAGAAGGCAATTTCCGAAACAAGAAGAATCGTTACAGTTGAAGACCATCTTGTTACCGGCGGTCTCGGCTCAGCTGTTGCTGAGGTTATGGCTCAGTACGGTAAGGGCTGTGCATTCAAAATGCTCGGTCACAAGAGCTTTGCAATGATCGGTCTCCACGAGGACATCATGTCCGATGCAGGTATCGACGCTAACGGTATCATCGCTGCAGTTCGTGAAACAATGAACGCAGACTTCGAAGAAGACGACAACTGGGACGACGAGTTCTAATAATATTACAAGGAGGCAAACGATATGGCTCATACACAGGAAGCCTTATATTCAAATAAAATCTTTCTCAACGCTGCTTTGCCGCTTGTAAAGGTTATCGCTAACGATGTACCCTCCCTTAAAAAGAAGTTTGAAAAAGCACATGCAGTTATTCAGGTAAGCTGCCTTGATCCCGAGGTTGAGGGCGGTAAGCGCGGTATGCACTTCGTTGTAAACAACGGCGAATGGCTCGTACACACCTGCCTTACAGAGGATCCTCACATTGAGCTTGAGTTCAAGAGCGTTGAAAACCTCAACGATTTCTTCAAGGGCAAGATTACTCCTGCAGGTATTCCAAAAATCAGAGGTATCAAATATGCAGGCACACTTGTTTCCTTCGTAATGGTACTGCTCAAGATGGCTAACCTTCTCGGTGCTACAGAGCCCCCGAAGGACGAGGAAACAAAGGAGCTTCTTGTAAAGTGCTACTTCTATCTTCTTTCAAGCGGTATCAGCCAGCTTAACAAGATGGGACATCCCGAAATTCACGATTGGACAACAAAGAGCCCCGACCGTGTTTATGCTTTTGCAGTTGACGGATATCCTCAGGTTTCAGCTTTCATCCGTATCAAGGCAGGCAAGTCAAGAGCAGGCCGTGGCGAATACAAGAGAGCAATGCCTTTCTTCACACTTCGCTTCAACAACCTTGACAGTGCACTCGGTATTCTTATGAGTATCGACGATATGCTTGAGGCAACAAAGAAAGGTCGTCTTGTTATGGACGGCGGTCCTGAATTCGGCGCACAGATCGGCGGCTTTATGCTTGAAATCGGCGCACTCGCAAAATAAAAGAACAAAAATAACAAAAGTTCTTTGGTTACTCGGCGCCCCTTTTAAGGGGAGCTGTCAGCAAGGCTGACTGAGGGGTATAAAGAAAGTAACGCCCTGCGGCGAGCAACAATATGATAATAAAAACAACCGTCAGCGTAATACTGACGGTTGTTTTTTAATGCAAAATGCAAAATTGCGGGCAAGGTTTGATGAAACGGAAAAGTATAGCCCGCCAAACAAACAAGCAGAAAAGTTCTTTGGTTACTCGGCGCCCCTTTTAAGGGGAGCTGTCAGCAAGGCTGACTGAGGGGTATAAAGAAAGTAACGCCTTGCGGCGAGCAACAATAATATAAAAAAGATAACCGTCGGCATATGCCGACGGCTTTTTTTGCTATATATGGGGCGTTGCCCCATACCCCACAAGCTTTTGAAAAGAAAAGACCAAAACTTTTCTTATTATACTTTATTCTCATCAAGGTCGATGACAAGACTCTTCTTGCCGCATTCGATTTTTGTCAGCTTCACACCTGCGGCGTTGAACATTCTCTTTGATGCTCTTGTTGCCATTGTGTCAGCGTACTTATCTGAAAGGTAAACGACCTCTTTTATGCCGCTCTGGATAATAGCTTTTGCACATTCGTTGCAGGGGAAAAGAGCAACATAAATTTTTGCACCTTCAAGATTTGCACCTCTGTTGTTGAGGATAGCATTAAGCTCAGCGTGGCAAACATAAGGGTATTTGGTGTCGTAAGCGTCACCACTTCTTTCCCAGGGAAATTCGTCATCGTCACAGCCGTAGGGGAAGCCGTTGTAGCCCACGGACATAATACGGTTCTTATCGTTTACTATACAGGCGCCTACCTGAGTGTTGGGGTCCTTGCTTCTGTAGGATGAGAGAAGGGCGATACCCATAAAGTATTCGTCCCAGTTTAAATAGTCTTTGCGCTTTGACATATTTTCATCGTCCTTTCTTATAATACACCTCTGTAATAAAGTCCTCTTGTGAAGTCGCCTTTTACTCCTCTGCCTTTACGGTAAGCGTCAAGCACCGCCTCGCAAAGCTCCTTCTTTTCCTTTGTGAAAAGGAAGGTTATGAAGTCGCAGTTTCTGATTTCGCTGAGTCGGTCGCCCATATAAATCGGCTGACTGTTGAGTATTTCACTGCAGCCCCAGGAGCAGGCGATGGGAAATTTTTTATCAAGTCTGTCGGTGAGATATCCTCTGCCTTTACACTCCTGACAAGACCTTCCGTTGCGTGCAGGACAGTTTCTCGTGAGCATAAGAGGCAGTCTTCCGTAGCCGATTATGCCCTTTCGGACGGTTGTAGCAAGCTCCGCAATCTGATTGAGTGTAAGCTCAGGTGACAAGGTTAAAGACTTTACACCAATGCTCTCCAAAACCTCAGCAGAAGCACTGTTGAAAACGTTGAGAGAGAAGCCTCCGTGGATTTCGAAGCCGAGTCTTCTTGCGATAGCCACCGCGTCAAGTGTTGAGCAGTAAGCGATGTTGATTCCACATTTTTTTAAGGCAAAAAGCTTCTTTTCCACTGCCTTTTCCATGCCGAAAATGCCTCTCGGAAGCTGAATTCCTAAGGAAACAGGCAGGTTTTTCAACTTTTCCACCGAGTTTTCCTCAACATTGAGAGGAATATAAAGGTTTTCCACATTTTCGAGATTA
>JAZULG010000147.1:0-2749 GCA_045603005.1 Acutalibacteraceae bacterium | reverse complement strand
CTGAGTATTTCACAGATAATTTACTCCTTTGCACCGACAGTCACAGGCCTTATCGGACCTGTTCTTGTTACTCTCTCAGGCGGCGTAGACAACATCTGGACTTACAGAATAGTATTTCCCATAGTTGCCGCAATCGGTCTTGTTTTCTGCCTTATTTTCTTCCGCAAGGTCAAGGAAAGAATCATTCTTCCCAAAACCAAGCCCGAGCCGGTAAGATTTTTTGATGCGCTCAGAGAGGCTGCCAAAAACAAATATTACTGGATTATCCAGGCTGCCGGATGGGTTGTTTTCCTTGAATCGGGATACAGTATGATCCTCGGCTGGTCATTTGTTTATTCAAACGGAGGTAAATATTATCCCACCTCGGGTATCGCAACCACCCTTATCGGCAATGCCGCTTTGTGGGCGATGCTCCTTACCCCCCTTGCCATCAAGCGTTTAGGAAAGAGAAATCTTATGATTCTCACCAACGCCGTCAATGTTGTTTTCCTTATCGCACTTTATTTTTCCTTTGAAAGCCTTATCCTCATCTGCATATTATGGTATATCAACAACTTCTTCAGCACCTTCTGGAACATCGCTCAGTTCAATATCATCTCTGATATGAAGGACTATCACCAATGGAAAACCGGTGTGAGAATCGACGGCATGTTCGGGCCTCTCGGTCTTATCGGTACCTTTATAAGCTTTTTCACCGGTGCTTTCTATCCCACTCTATATGAAAAAATGGGACTTCACGAGGATTACAGCGTTCTTTATGATGACACAATGAGAAACAACCTTTTCAAGGTTCTCATCATCTGTTCAATTTTCGGTGCTATATTCAATCTTATCCCCTTCATTTTCTATGACCTTACCGAAAACAAGCATAAGGGATATGTGGAGGTTCTTAAAATCCGTGCTATGTTTGAAGACTACGGTGCAGGTCTTCTTGACGATGAAGAACTGAAGGATTCAATGGAAATTATTCTCAAAACGAGAGAGCTTTACGGCAAGGAAAAGGTTGTCGTTGATAAATCAGCACTTAAAGAAGCAAGAAAAATGCCCAAAAAGACCGAAGACGAAAAGAATGCAAGATATTTTGCAATAAAAAGAGCAAAGGAAGACATTAAAAACGCAACTGAAACCAACCTTGCAATCGAAAGAGCTCCCATAATTATGGAGGATCTTAACAAATTCTCAGGCGAAGCAGCAAACGCCCGAATTGCAGCAGCAGAAAGAACCGTATCCAACGGACTTATATATAACTATACGGATGCTGCCGATGAGCTTAAGCAGGCAAGAGCTCTTCCTAAAACCAATGCAACAGAAAAGGAAATCCGCTCCGATGCAATCAAGCTCGCAAGAATAAAAAAGGAATCTGCAAACCTTATTCGCAAATACGGAATGGATTATATCAGAGAGCCTGACGAAGGAATCAAGAAAGAAATTCAGGACAGAGAGGTCTCCGGATTTTTCGACAGCCTCAGACAAAGAAGCGAGCTTAAGAAGTACGCTAAGTCGGTTTCCGTTTACAACAGAGTTGTAAAGCCCTACACCGACAGCAAGAATCTTATTACCCAGAGAGACAACTACACTCACTATGAGGAGCTCGAAAACAAGTATTACGCCCTGATTGCAGCCGAAAAAGCCGAATAATTCATTTAACAAACAACGGAGACGTTTTCCTCACGGGAAGCTGTCTCCGTTATTTTTTTATACAAAAAAGATAACGTCTCTTCGACACAGTCAGATGTTGCATATTTTTACCTTTTTATGTTATAATAAAAAGGATAATATCTTTGAAAGAAGGATAACAGCTATGGAAAGAAAAAATATTTCTCCCGGTGTAAGACTTTTTACCCATAACACAGCCCAGTTCAAAAACGCTGTTGTTTCACTTAATATAACCGCTCCCCTCGACGGCGACACCTCTGCGAGAGCGCTTCTTATACACCTTCTTGCGCATACAAGCAAGGACTGTCCCACGGTTTATGAAATGAACCGCAGACTTGCCGCACTTTACGGTGCATCCCTTTCCGCCTCGGTAAAGAAAATCGGTGAGGCTCAGGTGCTGTCACTTGTGATGACTTGCCTTGATGACCGTTTTGCCCTCAAGGGAGAAAATATTCTCCGTGAAGGAACAACGCTTCTGCTTGATGCTTTTTTTAAGCCCGATATTCTCCCCGACGGCTTTAAGGCGGAAAACTTAGGAAGAGAAAAGAGACTTCTGATCGAAAAAATCAACAGCGAAAGAGACGATAAAAGAATATATGCTCTCACACGCATGACAGAGGAAATGTGCCGCGATGAGTTTTACGGTACTGACAGGCTCGGCAACAAAGAGACTATCTCCGCACTCGACGGCAAGGAGCTTCTCAGAGTGTGGAAGGATATTCTTTTCACCTGTCCCATACAGATAAACGTAACGGGCAGCTTTGACAAGGCTGAAACAGAGAAGCTTTTCGTCGAACGCTTCAACAGTCTCGGAAGAAAGAACGAGGACATTAAAGAAGTACGTACAGAGTTTATTTCAGAAGCATACGAAAGCAGGACCGTTACCGAAAAGCAAAAGGTTAAGCAGGGTAAGCTTGTAATCGGTATGAGAGCGGGTATGACCTATGAGGGTGACAATTTCCCTGCCCTTAAAATAATGACCGCCATTTTCGGCAGCGGTACCTTCTCAAAGCTCTTTATGAACGTCAGAGAAAAAATGAGCAAGTCGGAGGCCAAGCGGTCTTAGGAAGACAATTAATTAAGGCAACTCCTT
>JAZULG010000146.1:0-3057 GCA_045603005.1 Acutalibacteraceae bacterium | reverse complement strand
ATCCAGACAGAGATGCTGCTCAGCCAGGGTAAAACTCAGGACTACATCGACAAGCTTGAATTAAAGGATGACGTTCTTATAAGAGCCAACGGTAACCCCACCTATTTTGCGGCGGACATCGCTTACCACAGAAACAAGCTCGAAAAGAGAGGCTTCGACAAGGCTATAGACGTATGGGGCGCTGACCACCACGGCCACGTTGCACGTATGAAGGGCGCTATGAAGGCGGTGGGAATTGACCCCGACAGACTTGATATCCTCCTTATGCAGTTCGTACGTCTTGTACGTGACGGCGAGGTTGTAAGAATGAGTAAGAGAACAGGTAAGGCAATTACTCTTGTTGACCTTCTCAACGAGGTACCCATTGACGCAGTACGTTTCCTCTTCAATATGAGAGAGCCCGGCTCACTTATGGATTTTGACCTTGACCTTGCAGTTGAGCAGAGCTCACAGAACCCGGTTTACTACTGCCAGTACGCTCACGCAAGAATCTGCAGTATTATTTCAAAGCTTGAAGCTGAAGGCAAAACCGCCCGTGACTGCAGTGCCGAGGAGCTTATGCTTCTCAATGCACCCGAGGAAAGAGAGCTTATCCGATTTCTTTCAACTCTCGGTGATGTTATCATCAACGCCGCTAAGAATTATGACCCGGCAAAGGTTACTCATTACGCTATTGACCTTGCTACCTGCTTCCACAAGTTCTATAATAACTGCCGTGTAGGTGTTGAGGACGAAAGTCTGATGCAGGCAAGAATCTTCCTTTGTCTTCGCGTCAGAGACACAATGAAGAGCATCCTTAATATGCTCAGAGTTGATGCTCCTGAAAGAATGTAATTTTTTCGGGCAATAATAAATAAAGCAAATTTTAAGTAGTTCACTTATAATCAAAATAAAAAACAGACAGGAGAAATACTATGAATAAGGAAAAAATACTTGTTGTTGACGACGATACCAGCATATGCGAGCTTCTGAGAGTTTACCTTGAAAAAGAGGACTATCAGGTTGTTATTGCCAATGACGGCATGAGCGCAGTTTCCACCTTCAGAGAGGAAAGTCCCAGCCTTGTGCTTCTTGACATTATGCTTCCCAAGCTTGACGGCTGGCAGGTATGCAGAGAAATCAGGAAGTTTTCCGAAACGCCTATCATTATGCTTACCGCAAAGGGAGAGGTTTTCGACAGAGTTCTCGGCCTTGAATTAGGCGCTGATGACTATGTTGTAAAGCCCTTCGAAACAAAGGAAATCGTTGCAAGAATCAAAGCTGTACTCCGCCGCAGCTCTTCATCGGCATCAGATGAGCTCAAAGAAGTGCATTATGATAAGCTTTCCATTAACCTTACAAATTATGAGCTTAAGGTAAACGGTGTTCAGATCGACACTCCTCCCAAAGAAATGGAGCTTATCTTCCATCTGGCAAAGAATGCCAACAGAGTTTTCACAAGAGACCAGCTTCTTGACGAGGTCTGGGGCTACGATTACTACGGTGACAGCAGAACCGTTGACGTACACGTAAAGCGTCTTCGTGAAAAGCTTACGGGCGTTTCCGATAAATGGGAGCTTCGCACCGTATGGGGCGTAGGCTACAAGTTTGAAACAAAGGAATAATCAAACTGACACAAGTCGGACTAAGGTTCGGCTTGTGTCGCTGAGAGGTTCATAAAATGAAAAAGACAACCCGTAAAAGGAAAAAGGGAAACCTTTTCAGGCGGTACTTCGGCGTTTCTGCTCTTGTTGTGCTTGTCGGCTTTATGTTTCTCGGCTTTACCATGCTTCTGTTCAATGCCGCTCAGTGGTGGCAGGATAAAACCGAATCCCTTTCAAGAAACGCTCATAACATAGCCGTGAATTATGCAGAGCTCAATCAATCGGATCTGTCCGATGAAGAAAAAGAGGATTTGCTTTTCAGTGCCCTGGAATTTACCTATAATGCTACTGTATCCGAGTATTTTATATCAGACACTGATGGTAATGTTATTTACTGCGCTGATGAAAACAACAACGGCGGTGCCTTATGCGACACCCACAGCAATATGAAAATCTCATCCGCCAACATAGAAAAAGCTATAAACGGCGGTTATACCGAATATACTACCAGTGATGAGTTCGGTATGGGAAAATTCGTTGTTGCCGAGCCTATTCTTATCAACGGTGAAACCGTAGGTCTTGTTTTTGCCGTTGAGGATGCGGTTCAGGGCTTTCTGCCCTATGTTTCCGGTATAGCGCAAACTCTTTTTTATGCCATCTGCTTTGCTCTTGTCATAATATTTATTCTCATTTTCTTTATAACCAGAGGAATAGCTAAGCCACTTGAGGAAATGCAGGAGGTAACTGAATATTACTCAAAAGGAGAATTTCAGTATAAAGCCAATGAGAACTACAAAAAGCGTAATTTTGCTGAGTTTGCCAAAGCGCTTAACAAAATGGGCAGTGAGCTTGCCATTACCGAGGAATCAAGAAAAAGCTTTGTCGCTAACGTATCTCACGAGCTTAAAACACCTATGACATCAATAGTAGGCTTCGTTGACGGCATACTCGACGGCACCATATCCCCCGAAGAAGAGAAAAAATATCTTACCATAGTTTCCAACGAGGCTAAAAGACTTGCAAGAATGGTTGTTTCCATGCTTAATCTTTCAAAAATCGAAGCCGGTGAGGTCAAGCTTAATCCTAAGGTATATGACGTATCAGCCCAGATTTTTGAAACTCTTCTTTCCTTTGAAAAAAGAATTGACGAAAAGAATATCAGCATTGAGGGCTTCGAGGATATGAGCAACGTTAAGCTCATGGGTGACAAGGATCTTATCCAACAGGTTATCTACAATCTTCTTGACAATGCAGTAAAATTCACTCCGGAAAACGGCACCATACGTGTTTTTGCGGAAAACAGTGAAAATCTCACCCGTGTCACCATACGCAATACAGGAGCAGGTGTCAAGGCTGAGGAAATATCCAGAATATTTGAAAGATTCTATAAGGTTGATAAATCGAGAAGCTTTGACACCAAGGGTGTAGGTCTCGGTCTTTATATCGTAAAAACCATTATAAATATGCACGACGG
>JAZULG010000145.1:0-6958 GCA_045603005.1 Acutalibacteraceae bacterium | reverse complement strand
CTTTTTGTTATAATATGATAATAGTTACAAAATAGCGCAGCCTTCGGTAGTCGTTTTGCAAAGGAACGAGTCCTGAAAGCTCTTTTTAAGCTCATCAAGGCAGGCTTCAGCCTTGTTCGCACAATCAAATATGCCGAAAACGCTTGGTCCGCTACCGCTCATACAGGTGCACAGGCAACCGTATTTTCTCATTATACTTTTAATAACTGTTCTGTCAGTTACTTCGATGAATTGCTCAAAAACATTACCGACTTTATCCGAAACAGTTTTCCAATCATCATTTATAACTGCCATCAGCATATTTTTCGTGTCGAGATGCCGCACTCTTTCAGCACTGTCGAAAGCCGCGTATGCCTTTGCTGTTGAAACGTCCTGCTCAGGCTTCACGATTATAACGTACTTTTCACTGAGGTCGGGAAGATGTGATAGAACTGTACCGGTGTACTGAGCGAGCATAGTACCTCCAAGGATACAGAAGGGGACATCGGCACCGACCTTTGCGCCGATTTTGATAAGCTGCTTTTCGTTTAATTCTGTGGAGAAAAGCTTATCAAGAGCAACAATAACTGCGGCTCCGTCAGCGCTACCGCCTGCAAGACCTGCAGCGTGAGGAATTTTCTTTTCGATGTGTATTTTTATTCCGCAGTTTTCTGTGTCAGTATTGTTTAAAAAAGCTTCTGCCGCCTTATAAGCGATATTTTTTTCGTTGCAGGGTATATCCTCAACATTACAGGTGATTTCAATTTTACCTGTTTCTGTTTTCTCAACTGTAACCTCGTCATACAGACCTACAGATTGCATAATCATAAAAAGATCGTGATATCCGTTTTCAAGACGCGAAAGAATATCGAGCATCAGGTTAATTTTTGCGTACGCTCTAACCTTGACTTCCATATTATCATCTCCTTATTATTTTATAAATAATTATAAAATAAAACACAATTCTAATCAACATAATAAGGATAAAAATTATTATATTATTTTTGCTCTTTCCATTGACAATCACATTCTGCTGTGATAAAATAACTTGAAATGAATACGGAAAGAAAATGAACGGCAAGGTAGCCGAGGCTTTTCGTCATATATTTTGTGACGAACCTTGCTTTTTGCAGGTTCTTTTTTTATGAAATCAGGAGGTAAAGCATGAACGGTATATTCAAAGCGAAAACGATTTATCAAAACGGTGCTTTTTCTGACCTCCCGTTGTCCGTGAAAAACGGTGTTGTTGTTTCTGAAATTGATGAAAACGGTGAAGTTTTCGATTTTTCCGATTGTTATATTTTTCCCGGTTTTGCAGATGTTCATGTACATTTGCGTGAGCCGGGTTTTTCTTATAAAGAGACAATAAAAACGGGAACCCTAGCATCAGCACACGGCGGATACACAGCAGTATGCAGTATGCCGAATCTTAATCCCGTACCTGATTCTGCGGAGAATCTGAAAAAACAGCTTGATATTATTGAAAATGATGCGTGTATCAATGTTTATCCTTACGGCTCAATTACTGTAAGTCAGAAGGGCGAAGAGCTTTCGGATATGGATGCTATGGCGGAAAATGTAATTGCTTTTTCCGATGACGGCAGGGGAGTCCAGAGCAATGAAATGATGGAAGAGGCGATGCTTAAAGCCAAGTCACTCGGCAAGATGATTGTTGCCCACTGTGAGGTAAATGACTTACTTAAAGGCGGTTATATTCACGATGGTGAATACGCTAGGGAACACGGTCATAGGGGCATCTGCTCCGAGAGCGAATGGGCGCAGATTGCAAGAGATATCGAACTTGTAAAAAAGACAGGCTGCCCGTACCATGTCTGTCATATATCAACTAAAGAAAGTGTTGACATAATCAGAAAAGCCAAAGCTGAGGGTGTTGATATCACCTGCGAAACGGGACCTCATTATCTTGTTCTTTCTGATAAGGATCTGCAGGAGGACGGTCGTTTCAAGATGAATCCGCCCCTTCGTTCTGAGGAAGACAGACTTGCTCTTTTAGAGGGTATAAAGGACGGAACGATTGATATGATAGCTACTGACCACGCTCCTCACAGTGCTGAAGAGAAGGGTAAGGGTCTTGCAGGCAGTGCGATGGGCATCGTCGGTATAGAAACCGCGTTCCCTATTCTTTACACTGAGCTTGTTCTTAAGGGCATCATTTCTATGGAAAAGTTAGTGGAGCTTCTTGCTGTAAATCCAAGAAAGCGTTTCGGAATCGGCGGCGGTACAGATATCGGAGAAAGTGCCGACTTCACGGTCATAGATCTTAACGCTGAATATGAAGTTAACCCTGAAGAGTTTTATTCCAAGGGAAGAGCAACTCCTTTTACGGGTAAAAAGGTTAAAGGTAAGATAATTCACACCTTTGTTGGCGGTAAAAAGATATTTTAAAGAAAGGAAACGGAAGATGATTCAGGGAATATATAAAGTTATCAAAAATGAAAAGCTTACGGATACAGTTTACCGTATGGTTCTTGAGGGTGACACTTCCGCACTTACTGCGCCGGGTCAGTTTGTTAATCTTACTGTTGACGGGTGCTACCTCAGAAGACCGATTTCGGTTTTTGATTGGGACGAGAGTACCGTAACAATCATATACAAAGTTGTCGGTGAGGGAACTGAAAAAATGGCGGCATGGCCTGTAGGCTACGAATGTGACGTGCTTGTAGGCCTCGGAAACGGATTTGCGCCTTCAAGAAGCGGAGACAATCCTCTCTTAATCGGAGGCGGTGTGGGCATTCCTCCTCTTTACGGTCTTTGTAAGAGACTTATTGCCGAGGGTAAAAAGCCCACCGTTATTCTCGGATTCAATAAGGCTGATGAAATTTTCTGTAAAGAAGATTTTGAAAGTATAGGTGCAAATACTGTCATCACAACAGTTGACGGCTCAGTTGGCGTTAAGGGCTTCGTAACGGACGCTATGAAGGATATGGAATATACATACTTCTATACCTGCGGACCGATGCCTATGTTTAAGGCTATCGATAAAACGGCAGTCGGAAGCGGTGAATACAGCTTTGAAGAAAGAATGGGTTGCGGCTTCGGTGCTTGTATGGGCTGCAGCTGTAAAACTAAATACGGCAATAAAAGAATCTGCAAGGATGGTCCAGTGCTTGTAAGGGAGGAGATAATATGGTAAATACAAAGGTTGATTTGTGCGGAATAGAGCTTGACAATCCAATAATTCCTGCCAGCGGAACCTTCGGCTTCGGTTATGAATTTGCTGAGCTTTACGATATAAACTGTCTCGGATCTTTCTCCTTCAAGGGTACAACTCTTGAGCCGCGCTTCGGTAATCCTACTCCTAGAATTGCCGAATGTACAAGCGGTATGATAAACTCTGTGGGTCTTCAGAATCCGGGCGTACACGGAGTTATTGAACACGAGCTTCCTGAGCTTAAAAAGGTATTCAACAAGAAGGTTATGGCAAACGTAGGCGGTTTCACTATTGATGAATATGTTGAATGCTGTTCTCTTCTTGATAAAGAGGATCAGATCGGTTGGTTTGAAATCAATATAAGCTGTCCTAATGTTCACGCAGGCGGTGTTAATTTCGGAACCGATGCCAAAAATGCCGCAGATGTAATTTCTGCAGTTAAGAAAGTTGTGTCAAAGCCTGTTATCGCTAAGCTCACACCCAATGTAACAGATATAACAGAGATTGCAGTTGCCTGCGAAGAAGCGGGTGCAGATGCAATCAGTCTTATCAATACGCTTCTCGGTATGAGAATTGATCTTAAAACGAGAAAGCCGGTTATTGCCAATAAAATGGGTGGCTTCTCAGGTCCTGCAATTATGCCTGTAGCTCTCAGAGCGGTTTATCAGGTATATGATAAGGTAAAAGTACCCGTAATCGGTATGGGCGGTATTTCAAGCGCAAAGGACGTAATTGAAATGATGCTCGCAGGTGCAACGGCTGTCGAAGTCGGAGCCGCAAATCTCGTAAATCCTTTTGCTTGCCGTGATATCATAAATGAGCTTCCGGCGGCAATGGAAAAATATAACATCACATCATTAAAAGAAATTATCGGAGGTGCTCACTAATGGGAAGAGACGTAATCATTGCATGTGATTTCAGCAGTAAGCAGGAGGTTATGAATTTTCTTGATAAATTTCAGGGTAAGAAGCCTTTTGTAAAAATCGGTATGGAGCTTTTCTATGCTGAAGGTCCTTCAATCGTAAAAGAAATCAAGGCGAGAGGCCACAAGATTTTCCTTGACCTCAAGCTTCACGATATCCCCAACACAGTTAAAAAGTCAATGTCTGTGCTTTCAAATCTTGACGTTGATATAACAAATCTCCACGCAGGCGGTACAAAGCGTATGATGGAGGCAGCACTCGAAGGTCTCACAAGACCCGACGGCACAAGACCTCTCCTTATCGCCGTTACACAGCTTACCTCAACCGACCAGGAAAGCATGGAAAATGACCTTCTCATCAAAGAGCCTATCGATAAGGTTGTTATGCACTACGCTAAGAATGCGGCTGATGCAGGTCTTGACGGAGTTGTATGCTCACCCCTTGAAGCTCAGAAGGTTCACGACACCTGCGGTAAGGAATTCCTCACAATCACTCCGGGTGTGCGCTTTGCAGACGGTGATATCGGTGATCAGAAGCGTGTTATGACTCCCGCTGAGGCTAACAGAATTGGCTCTGACTATATCGTAGTGGGCAGACCCATTACTGCAGCAGCAGATCCCGTTGCTGCATATGAAAGATGCCTTAACGAATTTGTTGGCTGATAAACAAAGTATATAAAAAGAAAGGATAGATTAACTATGAAAAAGCTTATTGCAAAAGATTTACTTTCCATCGGTGCAGTTTTCCTTCGCCCCGAGCAGCCCTTCACATGGGCAAGCGGTATCAAGAGCCCAATTTACTGCGATAACAGACTTACTCTTACTTCACCCGCAGTAAGAACTGATGTTGAAACAGGTCTTGCAAAGACAATTCTCAAGTATTTCCCTGAATGTGAGGTTGTTATGGGCACCTCAACTGCAGGTATCGCTCATGCTGCTATCGTAGGCCACATTCTCGGTCTTCCCATGGGTTATGTACGTTCAGGTCACAAGGACCACGGCAGAGGCAACCAGATTGAAGGTAAGCTCGAAAAGGGACAGAAGGTAGTAGTTGTTGAGGATCTCATCTCAACCGGCGGTAGCGTTCTTGAGGTTGTTGAGGTTCTTCGTGAAGCAGGTGCTGAGGTTCTCGGTATTGCATCTATCTTCACCTACGGTATGAAGAAGGGTATTGACAGAATGGCTGCAGCAAACGTTGTTAACTATTCACTTTCAAACCTTGACGCTGTTGCTGAGGTAGCAGCAGAAGAAGGCTATATCAAGCAGGAAGACATTGCACGTCTTCTCAAGTTCAGAGACAATCCGTCCGATGAAAGTTGGATCGGAGGCGCAAACTGATGAGAAGCTTAATTAATATTCTTGACCTTTCTGTTGAAGAAATCGACGGTCTTCTCAATGTTGCCGACGATATAATTGCAAACCCCAAGAAATACAGTGAAGTATGCCACGGAAAGAAGCTTGCAACACTTTTCTTTGAGCCTTCCACAAGAACGAGACTCAGTTTTGAGGCTGCTATGTACGAACTTGGCGGTCACGTGCTCGGCTTTTCTGATGCAGGTTCATCATCAGCAACTAAGGGCGAAAGCGTAGCCGATACAACAAAGATGGTCAACTGCTATGCAGATATTATTGCAATGCGTCATCCCAAGGAGGGTGCTCCTCTCGTTGCATCAATGCATTCAAAAATTCCCGTAATCAATGCAGGTGACGGCGGTCACAATCATCCCACACAGACTCTTACAGACCTTCTTACTATCAGAAGAAAGAAGGGTAGACTCAATAACTTCACCATCGGTTTCTGCGGTGACCTTAAGTTCGGCAGAACAGTACATTCACTTATTCAGGCTCTTTCAAGATACGAGAACATAAAGATTATACTTATTTCTCCCGATGAGCTTAAGCTTCCTTCATATATCAAAAAGGATGTTCTTCAGAAAAATAATATTGAATACGTTCAGACCACCGACCTCGAAGCAGTACTTCCCGAGCTTGATGTGCTTTATATGACAAGAGTACAGAAGGAGCGCTTTCTGAGTGAAGAAGAATACATCCGTCTTCGTGACAGCTACATTCTCACAAGAGAAAAGCTTGTGAAGAATGCAAAGGATGACCTTACAATTCTTCATCCGCTGCCCAGAGTAAATGAAATTTCCGTTGATGTTGACGATGATCCGAGAGCTTGCTATTTTGAGCAGGCACTTTGCGGAAAGTATGTACGTATGGCTCTTATTATGGAGCTTCTCGGCTTAAAAGCAGACTGAAAGGAGCAGAAGCAATGAACATAGATTCAATTAAAGAGGGTATAGTTATCGACCATATTACAGCCGGTAACGCTATGACAATTTATGACCTTCTCGGCTTTGACAAGCTTGAATGCAGTATTGCAATTATAAAAAATGTCAACAGCAAGAAAATGGGCAAAAAGGACATAATCAAAATTGACAGCAACATAGAGATTAACCTTGAAGCCCTCGGATATATCGATCCCGGTGTTACAATTGACGTAATCCGTGACAGTGTACTTGTTGAGAAAAGAAGTGTTGGTCTTCCCGAAAAGCTTCATAACGTACTTAAGTGCAAAAATCCCCGCTGCATAACATCTTGCGAGCAGGAGCTTGAGCAGATTTTCACACTTACAGATAAGGAAAACAGAGTTTACCGCTGTATGTATTGTGAAGCAAAGGCATAAGTTTCCATTGACCGTCCTTCGGGACGGTCTTTTTTGTGTTTTTACTTGACAACTGTGGATTAATCTGTTATTATACATAGGCACTTGAGGGTGTAGCTCAGTTGGTTAGAGTACTTGCTTGACATGCAAGGGGTCGGTGGTTCGAGCCCACTCATCCTCACCAAAAATCCCGTTCTCGTAAGAGGGCGGGATTTTT
>JAZULG010000144.1:0-6891 GCA_045603005.1 Acutalibacteraceae bacterium | reverse complement strand
ACTCATCGGTTGAAAGATACTGCCTTTCCTTCGGTACGTTATATAAAGGTGCAAAATCATCAAGCGCCTGCTGCCTTATATCGCAAAGAGAATGAATATATACCTTTTTGCTGTGAAATGACTTTAAAAAGCCCATATATTCTGTACCTCTGTTGCCGAGCCCTATAACGGAAATACTCTTTTTCATAAATCACACCGCCTTTTTGTTGTTACCTTAATTTTATCAGTACCTTTTCGTATTGTCAAGAAAAAAACTATCGGGCACCCCCTGAAGAGTACCCGATAATATACATTTAAATGATGATTAAAGAACTGTGCAGAAGTTGAAGATTGAAGCGGGAAGCTCTTCCTTATCTGCTGAGATTGTAAATACGAAGTTCTTTTCGTTAACTGATGCGAGCTCGTAGATTTCCTCGAGGAAGGAAGCAAGCTCATCATAGTTTCTACCGCCGATGCGGAGAGTTGCATCAACAAGTACGTCTGTAATATCGTGGTTACCTGCGCAAAGACCTGCAAGGAAGCCGTAGAATGCAGCGTAGCCCTTAACTGAGAATTCGTCTGTTGCAACAAGTCTTGCACGGTAGTTCACATCATATGTTAACTTGGTTTCTTTTTCGACACAAACAACGTTGCCCTTTGAAGTCTCAACTGCCTCGTTTACGCAAGAAATCAAGCGCTTTGTTTTGCCTGCACCTTTGTGTCCTAAGATAATAGAAATCATTTTAATTTCCTCCTTTTATTTATTGACCTGACCGTTTTTATACGGCTCGGTTTCAATTACATATTTATTATATCACTTATTTAATCTTTGTTCAAGTGCTTCTTTCTCTTTTTCGTAGCCGGGTTTGCCTAAAAGTGCAAACATATTGCGCTTATAGCTCTCAACACCGGGCTGATCAAAGGGATTGATACCTAAAACGTAGCCTGAGACTGCACAAGCCTTCTCAAAGAAATAAATGAGATAACCGAGTGTTTTTTCCTTCATATCCTCATTACAAATGATGATATTGGGTACGCCGCCGTCATTATGAGCGAGAACTGTACCCTGATATGCCTTTTCGTTGACAAAAGCCATCGACTTACCTGCAAGGAAGTTGAGTCCGTCAACGTTTTCACTGTCTTCCTTAAGAAAAACCTCTGCTCTGGGCTTCGAGAAGGTTACAACGGTTTCAAAGAGAATTCTCTCACCCTGCTGAATATACTGACCGAGAGAATGAAGGTCTGTTGAGAAGATTGCGGAGGTGGGGAAAAGACCTTTGTTTTCCTTGCCTTCGCTTTCGCCGAAGAGCTGCTTGAGCCACTCGTTCATCATTGTGAAGCAAGGCTCATAGCTTACGAACATCTCACTCCTGAGGCCCTTCTTATAAAGAGCGTTTCTCACTGCTACATACTTATAACAGTCATTTTCCTCAATGGATGTGGGCATAAGCTTTTCTCTTGCCTCGGCTGCACCCTGCATAAGAGCATCAATATCGATGCCTGCTGCTGCGATGGGAAGAAGTCCCACGGCGGTAAGTACGGAATATCTGCCGCCTACATCGTCGGGTACAACAAATGTTTCGTAGCCTTCCTTATCGGCAAAGGCCTTGAGAGTACCCTTAGCCTTGTCGGTTGTAACGTAAATTCTGTCTGCTGCGCCTTCCTTGCCGTATCTCTCGATAAGAAGCTCACGGAGCATTCTGAAAGCGATTGCGGGCTCGGTGGTTGTGCCTGACTTGGAAATTACGTTAACTGCAAAATCCTTATCCTTGATAATATGAAGGATCTCTGCGAAGGATGAGGATGAAATGCTGTTACCTGTAAAGTAAATCTTTGCACAGTCCTCAGCCATTGCGTTGTAGCACTGACCCTTGATAAACTCGATAACAGCTCTCCCTCCCAAATAAGAGCCGCCGATACCGATAACTATAAGAATCTCGTTGTTTTTCTTGATTTTTTCAGCAGCAGCCTTGATTCTTGCAAATTCCTCTTTATCGTAATCTACGGGTAAATCCACCCAGCCGGTAAAGTCGTTTCCTGCTCCTGTTTTTTCGTGCAGTGCCTTATGAGCTTCGGTTATTTTTGGCTGAAAGGCTGAAACTTCCTCTTCGCTTAAAAAGGGCATTGCGTACTTTGTTTTGATTTTTGCTGACATAGTCTTTCTCCTGATTGGGTTTAATAATGCTATTTTAGTGTATTTTAATATAATTCTGACGATTTGTCAACTATAAACCGCTTATTCCTTGTCGTTTTTTACAAGAGAGCTGAAAAATTTCTCCACAACATCAAGGAAAGTTATCTTTCTTACCTCTCCCGGACTTATAAGCGGGTACTCTTTTATTATTTCATCACCTTTTTTCAACCTGACCGTACCGATAATCTGATTTTTTTCGACAGGCGCTTCAACATCCTCGGGCAGCTCGACCACAGTCTCAAGAGTATTCTTCTCCCCTGCTTTTAAGGTTATCTGACCGATACCTCTCACCTCAGGCTTCACAGTGTCCTCTATCCCTCTGAGAATACGCACCTCGGTTATAAGCTCAGCGGGAATTTCTACAGTGACACGCTCATAATTTGCAAAGCCGTAATTGAGAAGTGCCTTTGCTCCTTCAAAACGGTCCGTACTGTTTTGGGCACCGAGTACAACCGCAATAAGATGCAAGCCGTCTCTTTCAGCCGAGGCGGAAAGACAGTGTCCCGCCTTGGAGGTTGTACCTGTTTTCAGGCCCGTAGTACCCTTATAGAAGCGGACAAGCTTATTGGTGTTGACGAGCTCTGTTTCACCGCCTCTGAGGGTATCCATCCACACCGTTGTATAGTTTCGGATAAATTCGTGCTTAAGAAGCTCCCTTGACATAACGGCGATATCATAAGCCGTCGTAAGATGGGTATCCGTATCGTCATCAAGTCCCGAACAGTTATCAAAATGGGTGTTTTCCATTCCCAGCTCCTTGGCTCTGTCATTCATCATTTTCACAAAGCCCTCTTCACTGCCCGCAAGATGCTCACCTAAGGCTGTGCAGGCATCGTTGGCACTGCCGATTGCCGTTGCCCGAAGAAGCTCGTCAACGGTCATCTGCTCACCTTCCCTGAGCCATATCTGACTTCCGCCCTTGCCTGCTGCAACCTCACTTGCAGTTACCGTTTCCTCAAGGGTCATTCTGCCGCCGTCTATGGCCTCGGCAAAGAGAAGCATCGCCATAATCTTCGTAACCGATGCAGGATAAAGCCTTTCGTGCTCATTCATGGCATAAAGCACCTTGCCGCTTGAAGCATCCATAAGTACTGCCGCTTTAGCCTTGACATTTATCTCAGGCTCTTCGGCGGACGCGGGAAATACAAGCAGGGATATACTCATTGTGAACAATAAACAAAAGGATATTACTTTTTTCAACATTATCACCTCGGATTATATATATGAAAGTTTAATCGGAATTAAAACCAGGAGAAGGGATTAGGGGTTAGGGGTAAAAAAACAGTGCAAGGAGGAAGTCCTTGCACCGTTTATTTATCATTTTATATACATCATATAGTTTTGGAACTCAAGCTCCCTAGCTATTCTTGCACCGTTGTATTCTTCTATAGCCTTGAGGTCATTCACGTTGTTATTAAGGTTGTTTACGCCGTTAATAAGCCGGTCTATCATCCTTGAACTTTCACGATTCATACGTTTGATATCCGAATAAATCATTCGTTGATTATCTATTATTGTGTCCAACTTCCTACTTATATCATCAAGCGAGCATTGCATCTGATCCCAACGAAGTTCCTGCATTATAAGGTGATATAAGCCGTCTGCACCGCCGAGCTTATTAGCAATTCCGAGCTTTATAAATTCGTTCATATATCCCATAGACACAAGGTTACAAAATCTGCTGTCTATACCTGTGCGGTAATAAAAATCCGCCAGCTTCCCCTGAGATTCATAAAGTCGGTTTGCAAGAAGATTTCTTTTTTCTATAAGAAAATCCCTTTGCGCAAGCTCGTTATTTACCCTTTGGTTATCTTCATGCAACTGCCGCTCATATTGGCGAAGGTTTATTTTGTAACTATGATTATACGCTGAATTTTTCCTGAATCTGATTATACCGTCAATTATAAAACCAAGTATCACTCCAAATATAGCAAACAAACCAAAGCCGATAGCAGCCATAAGAGGCAACACTATAACAATAAACAGACCGGGTTTAGTCTCAAAGGATGCTTTTGCTCCTAATATTCCACCCAATACGCCCACTATAAAAGCCGCTATTTTTACAATATCAAAATCAACAGATTCCTTTACACGAACAGGTTTTTTATATTCTCTTTCATAACCGAGATTATTTATACGCCAATCAAGTGTTTTTATAGCCTCATTAACATAATAATTGTTCAACTCCATATCATAAAGAATCGATATGGTTTTCTTTAAATCCACGCCAGCCATATAAACTCACCGATGAAAACTCAAATTTTTTCAGCTATCATTTTTGCTATTTTATAAGGTGCCACCAAAACACCCACAAAATAAGCAAGAATAAATTTAACGGTGAAATAAATAACCCAACCGATAACGGGCATTATAAGGAAAATGCTGGGAGTAATTTTGTTTAATGACTTCCAACCAAAATAAACAAAAATTGCACCGAAAACAAAAGCAATATAAGGTGCTTCAGCGTTAAAGCTAACTACAGAAACAACAGCAAAAACAGCAACAAAAAGAAAATAAAAAATACCTATAAATACTATTTTACCTGTGCTCGAGTTTACAAACTCCTTCAAACCTTTTTTCTCTTCCATAATATACACTCCTAAAAAAATTATTGAAATCTGCAAAAATGCTGATCTTTAACACCATTATAGTCACACTTTGTGCTAATGTCAAGAAAAATGTTGAACTTTAGCACATCAAACGGTAAAGGAGTACAATAAATATGAAGATTTACGACTATAACGGCAAGAAAAACCTCTGCGGTGACAGAGTGCGTCAGGCAAGGCAGAAAATCCGCCTTTCACAAAGCGATCTTGCCGCAAGGCTGCAGATTGCGGGCGTTATCATTGAGCGTGACAGCGTAAGCAGAATTGAGGCAGGTACCAGATTTGTTGCAGACTACGAGCTTAAGGCTATAGCTCAGGTTCTGAACGTTGACGTTATGTGGCTTCTTAGCGAAGATGACTCTTGACCTTTTACCTCTTATTTTATATAATAATGTTACTTTAACACTCAAAGGAGTAACAGATGAAGGTTAAATTTTATACTCTCGGCTGTAAGGTCAATCAGTACGAAAGTCAGGCTATGACCGAGCAGCTTTTAAATAACGGGTACACCCTTGCTCAGGGTGAGGAAAAGGCCGATGTAATCGTTGTCAATTCCTGTACTGTAACCAACGAAGCTGACCGCAAAACCCGTCAGGCTGTACGCCGCTTCAA
The DNA here is from genome assembly GCA_045603005.1 of Acutalibacteraceae bacterium. Lineage (GTDB taxonomy): Bacteria > Bacillota > Clostridia > Oscillospirales > Acutalibacteraceae > UBA6857. The sequence continues at coordinate 1,500 of JAZULG010000144.1, read as the reverse complement.
AAAGAATAATCCGGACTCCGTTGTTGTGCTGACCGGCTGTGTGCCTCAGGCCTATCCTGAGAAGGCAAGGGAGCTTACAGAGGCTGATATTGTGCTCGGAAATAAGAGTAACCACCTTCTCGTCGGGGCGCTCAACGAGTTTTTCAGCTCAGGCTGCCGTGTTTTCGGTGTCAGTGAGCATAAAACGGGAGACCCCTTCTGCGTTCAGACCATAAGCCGCTTCGAGGAAAGAACAAGAGCCTCAGTTAAAATTCAGGACGGCTGTAACCGTTTCTGCTCTTACTGCGCTATCCCCTACGCAAGAGGAAGAGTGCGCTCAAAGCCTCTCGATGTGATAAAAGAAGAAATCCGCACCCTCGCCGAAAACGGCTATAAAGAGGTTGTGCTTGTGGGCATTAATCTTTCCTCCTACGGAAGTGATATCGGAGCAAGCTTCCCCGAAGCGGTAAAAATTGCCGACAGTACAGAGGGCATTCTGAGAGTACGCCTCGGCTCTCTTGAGCCTGACCATCTTACCGACGAGGTTATATCCGAGCTTGCCAAGTGTAAAAAGCTTTGTCCTCAGTTTCACATCTCACTCCAGAGCGGCTGCGACAGTACTCTCAGGGCTATGAACAGACACTACAATACCGAGGAATACCGCCGCATTGCAAATAAGCTTCGCGAAAGCTTTTCCGACTGTACCCTTACAACGGATATCATGGTAGGCTTCGCAGGTGAAACGGAAGATGATTTCCGTGAAAGCGTAGCCTTCGCTGAGGAAATCGGCTTCGAAAAGGTTCATGTATTCCCCTACTCAATAAGAAAGGGTACAAGAGCAGAAAAGCTCCCGGGACACCTTGACAAAGCAGTCAAGGAGGAAAGAAGCCGTATTATGATTGAAAAAACGGAGAATATCCGCCGTGAGTTTATGAAAAAGCAGATAGGAAAAACGGTGGAGGTGCTTTTCGAGACTTCTGACGGTGACGGCTTCATTACGGGGTACACGATGAATTACACACCCGTAAAAGCAAGGCTCAGTGAGACTTTCTGCGGAAAACTCGCAGATATAAAAATCACCGACGCAGAGGATGATTTTTGCATCGGCGCTATTGTAAAGTAGTCAGTAGCCACTAGTCAGTAGTCAGGAAATTCCCTGCGGGAATTTATAGGATTTGCGTATATTGAAAGGGAGGGCACACGGGCCCTCCCCTACTATTTTATGATAATCACAGAATTTTTTTGCTCCATACCCATAGGTGCAATTTTCTCTGTCATAAGAGAAAACTTATCGGTTGTACTGCACTGCAAATCATATATCTGCTTTGAAAAGGCATCCTCAAACACTGCATCGGAATGCTTTGTTACAACGGGAAGCTTTGCATTCTTAAGAAGGGAAAGTCCTTTTTTATTTGCCGCAAGAATCCTTATATAAGGCGGTGTTTTCAGGGAAATTTCCGCAGGTATCTTAAGATAAATATTCATAACCTCACGGCGTAAGTCGGGGGCCAAGCGGTCTTA
>JAZULG010000143.1:0-1625 GCA_045603005.1 Acutalibacteraceae bacterium | reverse complement strand
TTTTAGATGTGAAGGGGCGTACGGTTATTTTTGAGTATTCGCTGTCCTTCTTTTTCTTTTCACTGAAGGCGAGCTTTTTCACCTTTGCGCCGAGGGACAGTATATCGTCGGTTATTACGTGGGACATCTTGCCCCTCCTTTGTTAAAATATCAGTGTTCCATCCAATAAAGGATGTCTCTGTATACGTTTTCTCTATTATCCTCGTTGAGAATTTCGTGTCTGTCACCGGGATAGAGAATTACTCTCGGCTCGTGACCTGCGGCCTCAAGATTGTCGCAGACGTTTATTACACCCTTGCCGTTGAAGCCGATTGGGTCCTTAGCGCCTGAAATGAGAAGAATGGGAAGCGTGGGAGGTATAAGGAATGCCCATTCGTCTGTGCAGCAGGTATTTGCAAGAGAAAGAATATCTCTCACTGCGCCGAGGGTAAGGTCATTACCGCAAAGAGGGTCATTGATATATGCGTCAACGTTTGCTTCGTTTCTTGAAAGCCAATCCTTTTCTGTTCTTGCATCCTTTATACCGAGACAGCTCACCTTATCAAGAAGACTTGCAGGGGCAACGGCTCTTGCACCGAGCTTCTGACAGAGAAGCTCTACGGGCTTTTCAAGAAGCACTGCAGCGGAGGGTAATTCACCCGTACCGCAGATGATAAGACCTGCCATTTCACTGTAGAATGCAGTCACATATACTCTTGCACAGAAGGAGCCCATTGAGTGACCGAAAAGGTAATAGGGAAGAGTGGGGAATCTCTTGTGCATAATATTATAAAGAATATGCATATCGTCGATAAGTCTGAGGTCACCGTTTTCCTCGGCGAAGAAGCCTAACTCCTCGATATACTCAACGCTCTTGCCGTGACCGAGGTGGTCATTACCGAAAACTACATATCCCTTTGAAGCAAGGAAGCGTGCAAATTCATCGTATCTGTCAATATGCTCGCTTACGCCGTGGGCAATCTGGAAAAGTGCCTTGGGCTCTGTTTCATCATCCTGCCAGATGCAGCAGTGGATTTTATTAACTCCCGTGGATGAAAGGTAATATGCGTCTTTTTTAACTATAGCCATAATATTGTACCTCCGTTTGTTTTCGTTCATTTTTATGATTGTAACACATTCTGCTTTAATAATCAACATAACTAAGTTTAATTTTAGGAAAATCACTTATTATAGTTTACAATTAAGCTTATATGAGGTATAATTATTTATTATAGTTTTACGAAAGGCAGAGAGTTATGTTCGGCTATGTGAGAATAAATAAGCCTGAGCTTAAGGTGAAGGAATATGAAGCCTACCGCGGACTTTACTGCTCACTCTGTAAGGCTATAGGCAAGCATTTCGGCGTTTTTGCAAGGCACACTCTCAGCTATGACATAACCTTCCTTCTGCTTGCAAGGCTTTCCGTAACAGGCGTACTCCCCTGCTACAAGGGCGGAAGATGCCCCTTCAATCCTACCAAGCGGTGCAATTACTGTACCAACGCCGAGCAGGAGCTTAAATACGCCGCGGCAGTTTCAATGATGCTTTTTTATCATAAGGTGAAGGACGATATACTCGACTCTTCTCTTTTGAGAAGGCTTCTTATGTACCTTATCCTGCCCTACGCCTCTTTGAAGTATAAAAAG
>JAZULG010000142.1:0-2507 GCA_045603005.1 Acutalibacteraceae bacterium | reverse complement strand
AATATATGGGCTTTTTAAAGTCATTTCACAGCAAAAAGGTATATATTCATTCTCTTTGCGATATAAGGCAGCAGGCGCTTGATGATTTTGCACCTTTATATAACGTACCGAAGGAAAGGCAGTATCTTTCAACCGATGAGTTTTTTTCAAAGGGTGTTGTAAGTGATGCTCTTATAATTTCCACTCAGGATGCAAGCCACTACGAAATTACCAAGGCGGCTCTTGAAACGGGATACAAATATATTTTGCTTGAAAAGCCCGTAAGCGGCGTTGAGGCGGAATACAAAGAGCTTAATGCTCTTGCAAAGCAAAAGGGCGCACTTCTTGTTATCTGCCACGTACTTAGATATTCAAACTATTATATCAAGATAAAGGAAATCATTGAAAGCGGACAGATAGGCGATGTTGTTTCCATAAATCACACGGAAAACGTAGGCTATTTCCATTTTGCCCACAGCTTTGTCAGAGGTAACTGGCGTGATGAATTCACCTCTACTCCTTCAATTCTTGCCAAGTGCTGTCACGACCTTGACCTTATAAGCTGGTTTGTTGACAGTCCCTGCGTATCGGTAAGCTCTGTAGGTGAGCTGAGCCACTTTAAAAAGGAGAATGCACCGAAGGGCGCAACACCCTACTGTATGGGTGGCTGTAAGGTCAAGAAGGACTGCCCCTACGATGCAGAAAGGCTTTACATTACCGACCCCTTTTACAAGGCTACCTTTGTAAAATATCATAAGCGTACCCTGACAGGTAAGCTTAAAAACACAAAAGAGGATATTATCGAAGCAGTAAGAAGCGGCGATTACGGCAGATGCGTATATATGTGTGACAACAATGTATGCGACAGTCAGAAGGTTACGATGAAGTTTGAAAACGGAGCGGTTGCGATGCTGGAGATGCTTGCCTTTACCGATAAGTGCTTCCGTCAGAGCCGTATTGTCGGAACAAAGGGCGAGCTTGTCGGTCACGGCACAAAGCTCACAATGAAAATCTTCGGTGGAAAAACAAAAACAATTCATACCGGAAGTCCCGGCTTTACGGGTCACGTTGAGGGTGATCTCAGAATAGTATCAAACTTTGTAAAAATTCTCTGCGGAGAAAAGAAGGACCTTAAGGACGTAACAACTATTGAAGCTACGATAGCAAGCCACGATATAGCTCTTGCGGCAGAAAGGTCGAGAAAAAACGGCGGTGCTCCCGTACTTCTTAAGGAGACTGTCGAAGCTTAAAGGAGAGTATTATGGATTATCAGTACGAAAAAGAGGCGATAGCAGAGGGCTTTAATACTGTCTGCGGTATAGATGAGGCAGGAAGAGGACCTCTTTGCGGCCCCGTATGTGCGGCGGCGGTTATTCTCCCTCTTGACTGCGAAATAGAAGGAATAAACGATTCAAAAAAGCTCAGCGAGAAAAAGCGCGAGGCTATTTTTGAGGTTATAAAAGAGAAGGCAGTGGCATACTCTGTATGTATGGTCGATGCAAAGACTATCGACGAAATAAACATCCTTCAGGCAACCTTTAAGGCTATGAGAGGTGCTTATGAAGGCTTGGGTGTAAACTGTGATATTGCTCTTATAGACGGTAATCAGAAGCCGGGACTTCCCTGCGAGCAGAGGACACTCGTAAAGGGCGACGCCAAGAGCATTTCCGTTGCGGCGGCATCGATTCTTGCCAAGGTGTCGAGAGACAGATATATGGCAGAAGCAGATAAAAAGTACCCCGAGTATCAATTTGCAAAGCATAAGGGCTACGGTACAAAGCTTCATTATGAAATGATAGCCGAGCACGGCATCTGCGACGAGCACCGCCGTACCTTTCTTAAAAAGATACTCGGTGAATGATATGGCAACAGAAAAAAGAATAACAGGTAATCTCGGCGAGGACTTTGCCGAGAATTACTTTAAAAAGCTGGGCTTTACCACTCAGCGTAACTATCACAGCCGTTACGGTGAAATAGATATCATAGCCGAAAATGAAGAGTACGTGCTTTTTGTCGAGGTCAAAACCCGAAAGGCTGATACAATGCTTTCTCCCGTCGAGTCGGTGAATTTCAGAAAACAGCAGAAAATTATCCTCACTGCTCAGGATTATATGATGAAAAACGAAAGTGAAAAGCAGCCCCGTTTCGATATCTTCGAGGTGTGGCATAACGAAGGCAGAATATTTAAGTTTAATCATATCGAATCAGCCTTTGATGTGGTATGATAAAAACAAAGGACACGGTGATGAGCCGTGTCCTTTTGGGTGGAAGGGTTCCGTCTCCTAACTCCTAACTACTTACTACTTGCTACTTATTACTTATTGCTCTCGACTCCTATTTCTCAAAAATAACTTTACTTTTTAATTTTAATGTGTTAAAATATATCGATTATAAATATCTCTTATTCAGGAGGTTCAAATATGCTTTATACAAGTACAAGAGATAAGAATGTAAAGGTTTCATCAGCTCAGGCAATTGCTCAGGGTATTTCAAAGGACGGCGGTCTGTTTGTACCCACAGAAATTCCC
>JAZULG010000141.1:0-11670 GCA_045603005.1 Acutalibacteraceae bacterium | reverse complement strand
AGTGCCTTCATATTCATTTCGAGAATTTCAGGCTTCTTTTCCTTGAACTTCTCTTCGAGACTTTTTACGAAAATTTCCTTAGTTACAACGTCGGTAGCACCGATAAGTACGCCGATGATAACCACGTTTGCAACCTTGATTGAGCCTACCTCAAGAGCGATATCGTCAACGGGTACTGCAACGGCATTTATGCCCTCTTTTGCAACATCCGAGGTAACAAGGCTTGAGTTTGCGATAAGTCTGCCGCCCTGCTTTACGGTGTCGGCAAATTTATTATATGCCTGCTCATTGAGAGCAACAAGGTTGTCACACTTCTTTGTAAGCGGTGAAACGATTTCTCCGTCACTGATGATAACGGTACATTTTGCGCTGCCGCCTCTCTGTTCGGGTCCGTACTCGGGAAGGAAGGTTGCGTGCTTGCCCATATCAATTGCGGCGTGAGCGAGCATTATACCTGCCGACATAATACCCTGTCCGCCTGAGCCTGAAAATACGAAGGACTGTTTCATTATTCCTGCACCTCCACATCTTTATAAACCCCGGGCTTAAAGTACGGAATTGTGTTTGTGTCCATATATTCAAGGGTCTTGAGAGGACTCATTCCCCAGTTTGTGGGACAGTTTGTAAGAAGCTCGATGAAGGTAAAGCCCTTACCCTCAAGCTGATACTGAAAAGCCTTCTTTATACCCTTTTTGGCATCCATAACTCCCTTAGGTGTGTTAAGCGCATATCTTGCAACAAAGGAGGGTGCCTTGAGAACTGAAATAAGCTCACACATCTGCAGAGGATAGCCTGTTGTTGCCGCATCTCTTCCGAAGGGAGTGGTTGTTGATTTCTGACCTATAAGTGTGGTGGGAGCCATCTGTCCGCCGGTCATACCGTAGGTCTGATTGTTTGCGAAAATAACAGTGAAGTTTTCGCCTCTGTTGGCCGCAGACATAATCTCTGCGAGGCCGATGGCAGCAAGGTCACCGTCACCCTGATAGGTGAAGACAAGTCTGTCGGGCATACATCTTTTTATACCCGTTGCAACCGCAGGTGCTCTGCCGTGAGCGGCGCCGATATCATCGCCTGCCCATGAATAGAGATTAAGCGCGGAACAGCCGACGGAAACAACATTAACTGCATTCTTTTCCTGCTCGAGCTCACCGATAACATCGGCTACGAGCCTTGTTGCAAGAGCGTGAAGGCAACCGGGGCAATAGCCCGTTGACATAGGCATAAGTGCTTTTGGTCTCTTATATTCGGGCATATTATTCTCCTCCCTTCACGATTTCTGCAATAGCATTGTATACGCCTTCATCGTCAAGAAGTATACCGCCTGAGCGTCCGTATTCGTGCACGGGGCAGCGGCCCTTGACCTGAAGCTCAATGTCATCCCTCATCTGTGCGGGGATGGTCATTTCTACGTCGATTATTCCCTTTACCTTGCCGTAATCAAGGTTATCGAGGCTTGCCTTAGGGAAGGGATAAAGGGTGATAGGTCTTATCATACCCACCTTATAGCCTTCCTCACGGAGCTTATTGATTGCTTCCTTTGCAACTCTTGCCGCAATACCGTAGGCAACAACAACATACTCTGCATCCTCAAGAAGATATTCCTCAACCTTGACATCCGTCATCTCCCACATCTTGTAGCTCATACCCTTGAACTTGTTGTGCATTTCAAGAGCCATTTCGGGAAGGATGGGAGTAATCATATGGGTATCCTCTCTGCCGTTGCGTCTTGAAAGGTCCCAATCCTCGGTATTCTGATAGTTAAGCTCCTTCATCTCAGGAAGCTCAACCTCTTCCATAATAGCACCGAGACAGCCGTCCATAAGAATGAGAACGGGATTTCTGTCTCTTTCAGCGTACTCCCACGCGTTGTATGTAAGATCAACCGCCTCCTGAAGTGTAGCGGGAGCAAAAACCATAGTACGGAAGCCGCCGTGGCCGAGAGCCTTTGTAGCCTGAAGATAATCGGACTGTGCAGGCTGAATTGAGCCGAGACCGGGACCGCCTCTTGAAATATTGACGATAACCGCAGGAAGCTGAGCCGATGCAAGATAGGATATACCCTCTGCCTTGAGGCTGATGCCCGGGCCTGAGGAGCTTGTCATTGACCTTGTGCCTGTTGCAGCAGCACCGTAAACCATATTGATTGACGCTACCTCGCTCTCGCCCTGAACAAAGGCACCGCCCACCTCGGGAAGTCTCCATGAGAGATACTCGGGAATCTCATTCTGCGGTGTTATGGGATAGCCTGCGAAGAATCGGCAACCGCCTCTTACTGCGGCCTCTGCGATAGCTTCACAGCCCTTCATAAATCTTTTTTCCATTTTCATTTACCTCCCATCAATCCTTCTTAGCCACTTCTATAGCGGCTTCAGGACACATAAGAGCGCATATTGCACAGCCGTTGCAGGCACTCTCATCAATCTGTACGGGATAGAAATGTCCCTTTTCGGATCTCTGCTTACCCATTTCAAGAATGTGCTTGGGGCAGAACTTTATACAGTATCCGCAGCCCTTGCAGAATAAGCTGTTAATTGTTATCATTACCTTTTCATTCTCCTTTATATTGGAATTGAAATCAACAGATCAATTATATCACAATAAAAATCTTTTGTAAATGTACAGCGAAGGATAAAATGTAATAATTTGAATAACGGCTGACCTTAAAGCTAAGGTCAGCCCTTTAATTTACTTTCGCAGACAAAAACAGACCTTACCGTGCAACAGGCAGCCCTGTCCGCCTGCGGCTTTTAAACGACCTTACCCTCTGTTCTTGCCTTTTCGGCATCAGCAGCGGTAAGCTTCATAAAGTCAATCTTCATAAGCGGAGTCTGAGGAAGCTCATCCATATAAACGATATCTCTGGGCACATAGAATTTGGAGAATTCGTTTTCAAGGGTAGTACGGATCTTTTCGTTAAGAGCTTCCTTATCGGTATTCTTATCATGAAGGGAAACATAAAGCCTTACCATTGAGCGCTCGTTTTCCCAGCCCTGAACTGCACAGCACTCGTTAACCTCTGAGAATTCGCCTACAACTCTTTCGATATCTGTGGGATATACGTTGTAGCCTGCGATGATGATAAGTCTCTTCTTTCTGCCTGAGAAGTGGAAGAAGCCTTCATCGTCCTCATAGCCGAGGTCACCGGAAAGCACCCATTTGGTACCGTTTTCATCGGTATAAAGGCCGTAGTCGTCAGCCTCACCCTCTGCATAGTAGCCCGCCATAATGGTGGGACCTGAGATTGCAAATTCACCGACCGTTCCGTTGGGCACCTGCTTGTGATCATCGTCCCAGATCTGAACGGTTACACCGCGGATAGGCTTACCGATTGAGCCTCTCTTATGCTCTGTGCCTGTGTTTGTTGTGCAGACCGAGCCGATTTCCGTAAGACCGTAGCCCTGAAGAAGTCTGCCTGTTGCGCCCCACTTCTCAAAGTAGGAGTTGAATTCATCAATAAATCCGTCGGAAATATCGTCACCGCCGCAGAACATAAGACGTACATTCTTAAGGTGGGGTCCGTCAAAATTTTTATCCTTCATAAGCTTCTGGAACATAAGCGGAATACCGCCGAAACCGATAACGTTGAATCTCTTCATAAGGCTTACGAAGATTCTTGAGTCAAACTGCATCATGGGAATAATACATGCGCTGTTGCACATAGCCATATGAACAGCAAGGCAAAGTCCGAAGCAGTGGAAGAGAGGAAGAACTATTACCTCATATTCCTTGCCGGGCTCGTGTACCTCGTCAATATCCGAAACTCGCCATGTAAGCTCGTTTACGGCTCTGCTGGTAAGCTTGATGGTCTTGCTCTTGCCGGTAGTACCGCCGCCGTTGAGGTAAACAGCAATATCGTCTGCACTGTCCTTCACGGCCTCGGGATAATGCTGCATAATGAGGGCATCCTTATAATATGTTGCTCTCTTATACTGAGGGTAAATCTTTTTGATAAGTCCCTCGGCAAACTTACAGCCGAAGCGCTTATATCCGTCGGAATAGTCGGAGCTGTTGCAAACGAGGCAGGGAAGTCCGCTTTCATTGATAACGTCGATATGGTCCTTCACAAGAAGATCAAGCACCATAACACCCTTTGAGTGAACAAGCTCAATCTGCTCCTTAAGGTAATCGGGTCCCATAAGAGGATGAACGAAGGAAGCTATAACACCTATTTTATTAAGGGCGTAAAAAGCGATAACGCTCTGCATAGTGGTGGGCATAAAGATTGTGTATACATCGCCCTTTTTAAGACCTAATTCCTTCTGGAAATAGGCGGCGAGATTGTCAATGTCTCTGAGAATCTTTGAGCGGCGATAGTCAATGCCGAAATGATTCATCATATTTACGTCTTCATAGCGTCCCGTGCAGAATTCAAGATATTCATAACAGTTCAGATTGTTTGGTGCCGGTAACATAGTATTGCCTCCATAATATATTTTCCGTTTTATAACACTTTAAAGGAAGAATATTTTTTTTTTGTTAACTATCAACTTCTCATTTGTTAAAAAGGATTGAAAAAACTATTACAAATTCATAGTTTTTAAATAAATTCTGTATTTTTTTGTGTAAAATCACGTTCTTTTTGTCGAAAGCTACTTTTCATCCGAAACAACACCCTTTTTCTTGACTTTAAAGCGAAAATCTGCGATAATAACCAAAAAGCTGTACTGTGAGGTTTATCTGATGAACAAAATAACAATTATCGGTGCAGGCAGTGTAGGCTCAACAATTGCATACACTCTTACCGCAACCGGCATCGCAACCGAAATCATTATGATTGACGTAAATACAAAAAAAGCTATGGGTGAAGCTCTCGATATCCGTCAGGGCGTACCTTTCTGCGGCTCCTGCTCGGTTTATGCAGGCAGCTATGCAGACGCAAGAGGCTCAGACATAGTTATCATCACATCGGGAATTGCAAGAAAGCCGGGTCAGACAAGGCTTGACCTTGCTCAGACGAATGTCGATATACTCAAAAGCATCATCCCTCAGATTACAAAGTACGCACCTGACGCAACCTACGTTATTGTAAGTAATCCCGTTGACATTCTCACCTACACCTTCTGCAAATGCTCGGGTATTCCCGAGGAGAAAATCATCGGCTCGGGCACAATTCTCGACACGGCACGTCTGAGAAGCCGCCTTGCTGAGCACTTCTCACTCAGTCAGCAGAATGTTCACGCTTATGTGCTAGGTGAACACGGCGACTCGGCGGTTATCCCCTGGTCGATAGCAAACATCTCAAACGTACCCGTCAGGGAGTACAGCAAATCCTTTGCAAGGTCGGGAATTATCGTACCCTCTGAGCTCAATCTCGACGAAATCGACGATTACGTACGCAAATCAGGTGCAAGGGTTATCGAAAGAAAGGGTGCTACCTTCTACGCCGTTTCGATGTCCGTATGCCACATCTGCAAGTGTCTTCTCAGCGGTATTGACACCACAATGACCGTTTCGACTATGCTTCACGGCGAATACGGAATCACCGACGTTGCGATGAGCCTTCTTACGGTTGTAGGTCACAAGGGCGCACACAACAAGGTTATGCTTCCTCTGACCGATGCGGAAATCTCCGCTCTGCACACAAGCGCAGACAGCCTGCGGGAGATCATCAGACAGACTAATATTTAAAAGAAGAAAGCAACAAGGCAATCGGTAATGTAACCGCAAAATATTATGTTCTTGGGCTTAACACGAAAACCGTTGATGCGCCGATCACTCTCACCTGCAGTGCAACGGGTGTGCTTTCATAACAAACATAGTTAAATCAAAAGAAACGCTCTTCTGAGCGGTTCTTTTAGCTGAAACAGTAATAAAAAAAGCTATAGCAGGCTTTGCAATAAGGATTGAGTTGGTGAAAAAAACGCAAGGCCTGCTATAAAAGGCATAAGCAAATTTAATCATTTGCTTGTTTTTATTATATTTGCTGTAAATGTATTTGTCAATAGTTTTTTCCTTTTTTGACCGCCTGAAGCGTTGATTTTCGGCAAAGCTTAATGCCAATAATCATAACCACTGCAGTAGAACCGGGGTTTTGTCTTTGCTAAAGACCAAGTAAAAAAGATTACCCCGGAAAGAGGGTAATCTTTTACTTTTTCATCCGAAAACGCAGAGGCTTCGTGATTAACGCCTCATAAAAACGGCACCCGCCAAAGCAGGTGCCGTTAAATATTATACGAGCTTTTATTTGTTAAATAAATGTGTGATGAAGTTAAAGAATGCTGTGAGGAACTTAAGCAGGACTGCAAAAACCGAGCTCGTGTCGGTAGTGTCCTCTGTAACATCCTTGTTTTCTTCTGTCAGAGGTATAAGCTCACCTATATCCTTATCGTTTTCATCAAGAGTGCTTTTATAAAGAGTATACTGCGGCACGTCTTCAAATGTGTCAACGGTTGCATAACCGTCATATCTGATAATACGGAGCATAAGCTGGTCTGTAACTTCCGGATACATATGATGTTCAAGCTCCTTGACATACCATGTATGATCCTTGAAGGGTGCTGTTGAAGCATCAATTTTTCCGTCGGCTGAAATGTATTTGCCGAAGCCTGCCTGAGTTCTTTCTGCAATATAGTCTTCGGAAAGAGTGCCTGTAATTTCTGCTGTTGTGGCGCCGCAGAAGGTCTGTCTGTAAACCGAAACCACACCGTCACCGAGAATATCAGCGTTTTCAATGCAGGGATACATCTGACTGCCGTATTTTGCAATTATGTAAACCTCAACGCCGTTTTGCTGCATCTCTTCAAGAATGCCGAGTGCATTTGCCTTGTAAACGTTGTAATTTTCAATCTTTTCAACAAGCTTGTCATAAGTGCCGTCTTTGTTGCCGTCAAGAACAAAATTCTTACAGTCTTCATAAGCATCAAGGCTTATCATACCCCACCAACCGGGGCAGCAGCCGAAGATTTCACGGATAAGACGGGGCATAAGGTTTGCGCTGATTTTGCCGTAAATGTTATTCACAAAGTCGAGACCGCCGTCAAGAAGTCCGTTGAAGGTTGCAAGGTTAACAGTAGCCTTGACAAAATCAAGAACGGGGCTTGTATCAATAAATGTGTTTACAAAACGGTTCATAGCCTCCGCGTCAAAATTCACATTATTTGAATATACATAATCGGCAATTTCCGCACCGCTTGCAATTGAGTTGAAAACTATATTTTTTTCAACACTGTCATAACCGTACATATTAAAATATGCGTTAGCTATAACCGTACCCTCACAGCGGGAAACAATGCTTACCTTACTGTGACCTGAAACCTCCTTGATTTTCTCAATGTAGGTATTAAGGTACTCAGCGTTTTTACAAGGGTCAAGACGCATATCATACTGGAATTGAGTGGCAGTTATGTTGCCTGCATTTCTTTTATGTCCGTTTTTACCTGCAGACACCACCCTTGCAAGCATATTTTCAAGAGTCCAGTAAGGATCCACGCCGCTTTCGTTATCAACTTCGCCGTCATTGTTGAGCTTGTACTGATCATAAATAGGTCTGATTTCTTCAAAAAGGACATCGCAGTAATCATCCCATTCATCAGTTATCAGCGCCGCTGCAAAGGCAGGAAGAATGTTTGAGGTTGCTTCGATAATTGAATCGGTACCACCGGAAAAATTGGTTTCTGCAAGATTGCCGTCGGAAGTGTCGTCAGGTGTTTTGTAGATGTTTGTTCTGCCCTTGATGTAAACAACTGGTGTGTTTTCACATGTACAGACCGTGGCAGCAGAAACACTGAAGGCCGGAGCTGTCATAACCGTAAGCATAAGTACACAAAGCAGAACTGAAAGAATACGTTTATAGTTTTTCATAATGCATTTCTCCTTATGAATTAATTATTAGCTTATATTAATACTATCACGTCAGGTCAAAAAAATCAACTTATTTTTTAAATTAGAAAATTAAGATTATTTTTTATTTGCTCAAGAGCAAAAAAAGCTTACCCCCGAAAAGAGGGTAAGCTCCGAAAAATCATTTGCAGTTTTTATCAAAGGCCGGATTAAATGCATAGAAATTTTTTTCGTTAAGCTTATCCGTTGCAAGTCTGAGCCCCTCGCCGAAGCGCTGATAGTGTACTATTTCTCTCTCACGCAGGAATTTTATTACATCGCACACATCGGGGTCATCAATAAGGCGGAGAATGTTATCGTAGGTTGTTCTCGCCTTCTGCTCTGCTGCCATATCCTCGTGCAGGTCTGTGATTATGTCGCCCTTGCTCTGCAGATAAGCCGCCGTAAAGGGTACGCCTGCCGCACTTGAGGGATAAACGCCCGTTGTATGGTCAACGAAGTAGGCATCGAAGCCGCACTCTTTGATTTCCTCGCAGGAAAGATTCTTTGTAAGCTGATAGACGAGGGTGCCTATCATTTCAAGGTGACCGAGCTCCTCGGTGCCTATATCTGTCAGAAGGCCTTGAAGCTTGGGGTCGGGCATTGAAAAGCGCTGGCTGAGATATCTCAGCGATGCACCTAATTCACCGTCAGGTCCACCGTATTGGGAAATTATGATTTTCGCATAGGTCGGGTTACACTTTTTGATGTTTACAGGGTACTGAAGTATTTTTTCATATTGAAACATCAGCAATCACCTCCGCAATTTACCCAAGGAAAGGGCGTCTCTGTCCACATACATTCCTCATCGTGCATTGATGTAAGAGGTCCGTATTTGCATTCGTATTCCTTCAGCAGCTCCTTATACTGTCTGCGGAAGGCTTCAACAAGCTTCTGTGTCTCACAGTCGCAGCCGTGAGTATCCTTATAAAGCTGAAGCTCCCACAGCACAAAGCGTACTGCCATAAGTCTGTGTTTAAGGTTTTTCATGTTAATCATTTGCAGCACCCCATCATAAAGGGCTTGTCAAGGCAAGGGAAAAGCGTACCTCTCATAAGAGCCTTGTCGCAGGAATAGCTATCGGTTATTATTCCCTGAAAGGGTACGTAAGCCATGGCAAGTGCCGTACATACGGGAAACTCGGGAAGAGCACTGCTGCATTCACACTCACAGTAGATATTCCCCGCCTGCCGCTGCAAAGGATAACCGCAGGAATTATTATTCATAGGTTTCTCCCCTTTTGCTGTTTTAATAGTTCACAGAACTACCGTTAACATAGTATGCAGGCATAGCAAAAGAGTGATTTTTCGTACGCGGGCGGGCGCCCTGCTTATAAAAACTCAGCACCCCGCCGGGTTGACGAGGTGCTTAAATTTTTATGGTTCTTCTATAGACAGGAAAGCATCCCCTGATTGACTGTTTTTTTCATTACATACGCTCTATATGCTCCTTAACCATAATTTTTATTTTTAAGCTCAGACGATGATTTCTTTCTTTAACCGCTCCGTAGGTCAGGTTCATCTTATCTGCAATTTCCTTCAGGCAAAGCTTATCTTTGTATACATATTTATATAACTGCTGTTCTGCGGGATTGAGATTATCTATAATTTCTATATTAAGGTTATCCGTTATGCTTTCCGACACCTTGTCTTCAAAAAGCAGGGTATCGTCAGTACCGTAACAGTCATACTGCTCCATATTTGCTTCATCAAAGCTGATTTGGCGTTTCTTCCTTTTGTTCAATTCCGTGTATTTTTTCTTTATCAGATTGTTGGTTACGGCAAAGAGCCACGAGCTTGTGTTTGTATGTATTTTACCCTCGAAAACATTTACGCACAGATAATAAAAGGCATCTGCTATTACATCGTCGATTTCATCACGGCAACTGTTCAGCTTACGTTCGCACATTTTTTTGAGTTCATCACTGTGTTGAAGCCACATTTTTCTGCATAACTCCTGTTTGTCATCTATAACCTTCACAAGACTTTCCTCCCACGTCGGCACACTTCTCTGTTTTTCGACAATCTCATTATATCCGCCTCAAATACGTTTGTCAACAATATATTTGCAGAAAAAGTATTTACAAATAATATTATTTCTGATATCATACTATTGTCGTTCCGGACATGTCAAAAGTGCTATAGCCAAACGTTTAAACCAAGGAACGATAAAACATTATAAGGAAATGATAACTATGAGTCAGAATCAAGAAAATTTTAAAAGGGGGTGTGCAGAAGTTCTCGCCCTATACCTTTTAAGTAAGGAGGATATGTACGGCTATCAGATAACACAGATTATGGAAGAAAAAAGCGGTGGCCGATTCACTATACTTGAAGGTACACTTTACCTCATTCTGTATAAACTTGTGGATGCCGGATACATCAAGTCATATACAAAGCTTGTGGGTAAAAAAAGAACAAGAAAGTATTATCATCTTGAAGATAAGGGCAGAGAATATCTCGACGAAATTCTTAACGAGTACGACGAAATAACTCTTGGCATTTCTCTTATCCTTGACCGTAACTCACACTCTAAATTAAGGGCCATAGAAAACAATAAGGTCAGCAACGATTAAGGAAATAGTTATGTGTGCAATAGAAAAAGAAATCGAGAAATACCTTTCGGAAATTCAGAACAACCTTGTGGGAAGTAATAAGGCAAAGAAAAATATTATAAGTGAAATTGAAGGCTTTGTCTATGATTACGCAGAGGTCAAGGGTGTAAAGGATATTTCCGATATTTACAGTCACTTCGGTACTCCTGAAGAAATGGCACAGACTTATTTATCACAGTCTGATCCGAAGAAGATCGCAAAGGCTGTGAGGATAAAGAAGGCAGTGATAATAGGGATTATCGTTGCGTTGATAATGTTAGCAACGTTCTATGTTTCTACTTATTTAGATGCGCACAAGACATATGAGGGTAAAACTGACTACAAAATTATAGAAACTTATTATATTGAATAAACGAAAGACATTAACTATACATATAATATTTGAAGGAGCATTAATAATGAAAAAAATCTTCTGTTTAATTTTAACAATTAGCTTATTGTTTTCATTAAGCATCAGTACTTCCGCAACATCATTCACAACCGTTGACTCAGTAACCACAGTAGAGTATTTTGAAGACGGTTCATATCTTGAAACAACCATAACCACCTTAACCCCTGCCGCCAGATCAGGAATAGGAGGCACAAAAAGATTAACATACAAAAATAGTGATGATGAGGTTCAGTGGACAGCAGACTTAACAGGTGAATTCACCTATACAGGAACTACTGCCACTTGCACAAAGGCAAGCATCACTTATTCTATCAAAGACAATAATTGGAAAATTACGGCTATAACATCTTCAAAGCTCGGAAACAAGGCAATCGGTAACGTAACCGCAAAATATTATGTTCTTGGGCTTAACACGAAAACCGTTGATGCGCCGATCACTCTCACCTGCAGTGCAACAGGCGTGCTTTCATAATAAACTCAAAGGCAAAAAAAAATAACCGCTCGACTGAGCGGTTATTTTTTATGCAATTTACTCCTTCCGTCAGCCTTACGGCTGACACCTTCCTCAGGTAGGAAGGTTATGATAACCTCCTTCATTGAGGGAGGTGGCAAAATCGTCAGATTTTGTCGGAGGGAGTAACCTTCTGCCCTCTTCGTCCTTCGGACACCTCTCCCATAGTGAGAGGCAAGAGTGCGTGCATTGTTTTTTACGGGCGTGAGGTGGAGAGTTGCCCCTTCCACCGCTGACGCGGTCCCCCTTCCCCTAAAGTAGACGGCTTCTCGAGGCTCCTTCTTTAGGGGGAGCTGGATTTTTGCGTATGCAAAAAGACTGAGGGGGCAAGAGGCG
>JAZULG010000140.1:0-5904 GCA_045603005.1 Acutalibacteraceae bacterium | reverse complement strand
CAAGATATTACACAGATGCTGAGATTTTAGCTAAGATTACAAAGTGAGGTAAATAATTATGAAACAGTTTAAAGGCAGAGTAATCACTCCCGGTGAGGTTACTGCTCAGGCAGTTGTTACCACTGAGGGCTTCAACACACTCGCTTCCTTCCAGAACGCTCTTCAGTTCGGCGATAAGGAGGTTAAGTGCGGCGACCAGAACAATAAGGACCTTTACGGCAAATCAATGCTCGGCAAGGCTCTTTGCCTTCCTCAGACAATCGGCTCAACAACAGGCGGCCTTGTACTTTACTGTGCATGTGCTCTCGAAAAGAATCCCGCTTGTATGCTCTTCTCAAACCCCATCGACTCACTTGCAGCCGCAGGTGCAGTTCTTGCAGATGTATGGGTTGACGGCGTATCAATGCCCGTTGTTGACTCTCTCGGCGACGAATTCCTTAATTATGTCAAGGACGGTATGAAGGTTACAATCAAGGCTGACGGCATCGTTGAGGTCGACTGATAAAGTTTTAATAAAAAGGGTGGATTTCCTTACGGTTATCCACCCTTTATTTTTGTTCATTTTTTTCATCGTCTGCGGCTCTGAATTTATAATATTCATTCACAAGACTTCTGTAACCGAGGTCCTTTATTTCTTCATAGCGGAAGTTATACCGCACCTTTGTCCTTTTCCCCGTTGCGATATAACGGATACAGTCCTGCATATATCCGTCAATCGCCTTAAGCGACTGCGTTGTATTGATAACAGGAAAAAACCAACGGATCCACGTAAGCTCATTATACACCGGATTATCGTAAAGCTTCGCATTGAATTTTCTGACGAAAACTCTTGCCGCAACGTCACCGGGCACATTCTTTTTTCCCGACCAGCGGCAAAGCGCTCTTGCCTTTCTGCGCATTTTTGACTTGAGCTTTTCAAATGAAACGTCACTGATATCAATGACGCCTCTGCAGTACGAAAAACCGAGAAAATCCCATTTTTCGCCGGGAGCTGTTACCGTCTCCTTTTCTGAATTAATTCTCAGCTTCCGACTTTTTAAAAAGCTCTTGATTTTATCAATACTTGCTTTTAACTCTGCTTCACTGTAAGCAAAAACCAGAATATCGTCCGAATACCTCACATAAGGGATATCCCTTTCGTAAAAGTAAGCATCAAGCTTACGAAGATAAAAATTCGCAAGAAACGCAGAAAGCGGTACTCCTGCCATTATTCCACGCTTTTCTTCAATAAGTTCTCCCCCGTACTGCACAAAAGGAGCCTTAAGCAGACCCTTTATAAGCTCAAAAAGCTCTTCGTCACCAACGAGTACGCTTTCAAGCTCAGGCAGAAGAATATCAACGTCAACCGAATTGAAGTAATCGCTTATATCCGCCCTGTAAACATAACAGCCGTTCAGGTCATTTATTTTAAGGATGTCACGGGTTGCCTTTTTCACTCCCGAATCCTTTCTGAAGGAGTATAAATTGGGTGAGAAAAAATAATCATAGTCCCGCAGAAGAAAGGTAACAAGCTTAAGCAGATAGTTTTCCTCTCTGGCATAGGTGTAAACCGCTCTTTTTCTGCCCGCCTTCGATTTACTTATAAGTGATTTTTTAGCAAAGGAAAAGCCCTCTCCGTCTCTGATTTTCTGCAGAACGGGTATATACTCCCCGCCGTCTATGTAGCTTCGCAAAGCCGATGCATCCTCTTCGCTTATGTTGCCGTGAGATATTTTGTAATCATAAAAGGCTTCCCAGCAGCTCTTTTCAAAAAGCTTATCAATAATACTCATAAAACACCAAAATAAAAAACAGAGAGAAAATGATTTAACATCGCAATTTGCGATACGAAGCTGTACACGGAACAGCTGCCTGTAAAGCCTGATAAATTCCGTGCTGAGCTCTCCACAGGCGCATAAGCTTTTCTCTCTGCTTTTATACAAATATAGTTAATTATTAAAGGTTTTCATTTATACGGCCAATAGCATATTTCTTTTCGTTTTTCATGCCCTTGTAAAAACGGATATAAGGGATTCCGTTATCGTCAAGCACCTTATATGTACCCTTTGCAATCATGGCACGGCGCTGATTTATCCCTATTACAAGAACTGCAAGCACCGGCTTTGAATCTTTCGAAAACATAAAGGATACGGGATAGCATGCGGGATGTGCAGATGAATCTATAGTCTGAGGATGAACATTTGCGGTAATAGTGTAGCCGGGGAAGTTTTCTTCGGTTAAAAACTCCGCAAAATAATCTATACCTGTGGGAAAATCATTTTTGTAGGTTTCATATTCCTCTTCTTCTGCAGCTTCTTCTACAGCTTCTTCTGCAATCTCTTCCTTAACTGCATCCGAAGAACTGAAAATACTCTTTAACTTACTGAAAACACCCATAACAAATCTCCGTAATGTTTTTATTTATTATAACAGAATAATAATTTTTTTCAAGAGCTTTTTTAACAGTTTTTAATTAAACAGCTTTTCAAACCAGTCGCCTATCATACCGAAGAAATTCTTTATCGCTCTGATAATTCTCTGGAAAATATTCAGCGATTCATCCACGTCAGGCACCTCAACATCCATCGAAAGTGCGCCGATGAGCATATATCCGTCAACTACAACCGTAATCGTGTTTGCAGGATCAAGAGGAACCTTCTTACCGTTTACGTAGAAGTCGAACTCATCGTCAATCCACATATCCTGAACTCTTACCACAAGGATTGAGCCTTCTGCTACCTCAAGAGTAGAGTTGGGTCCCTGGGGGAAGAAGTCTCCGCCGTTTACCGATACCTCGTACCAGCCGATACCGTCAGTCTTACCGAAGCAGACGTGGTGTGTCTTGGGTATTGAAGGAATTACAGGTGTCGCAGGAGCAACAACGGTTACGGGTACCGCTCTGATGCCTGCATCTCCGAAGTCAATATAAATTGTGGTCTTGCCGGGAGCAACACCGGTTACGTTTCCGTATTCGTCAACCTTTGCTATACTTTCATCAGCCGAGGAGAAGGTAGGCGTAATCTCGTCGGGAGTAACCTTGAAGTAGATAAGCTCGGTTATACCCGTTTTAATCTCCACCTTATCGGGGGTGTCGATGATGTATTCCTTTTTATCAACAGTAATATTGATAGTTACTGTCTTGGGGTCATCGCCCTTAAGAGTAACGGTGATTGTTGCGTTGCCGTCGCCCACAGCCTCAATGTAGCCGTCTTCGTCAACCTTTACTACGCTTTCGTCGGATGAGGAATATTCAACGCCGGGAGCACCGATTTCGGGAACAACCGTAACCTCAAGCTTTGTCTTTTTACCCTCGGTGATAGTAACCTCTGCAGGAGCTTCGATATTGTAATCCGGTGCGTTGAAGGTAACCTCTCGCTCAGCTCTTACGTTTGTGTAGCCCTCACTTACGCCTACAAGAGACTGTGAGATATCGCGTCCGCCCTCGGGGTCATAGAAATATACACCCTTTGCAAGGTACTGTCTGCCGTCAACCTCTATGCTTATTCTGTCCCCCGCTTTAGCGGAAATATCTATAGCGTAAGAGTCGTTTTCACGCTCTGCCTTCTTTTCTGCAGATGAGGTCACGTTAAGAGTACCGTCCGCATTTTCGCTGTAGGCAGTTGCGGAAATATTAAGATTATCTCTGTAGTCTCCGCCGCCGTTAAGAGTAACGTAAACCGTAATATCATAAATATCATCGTGAGCCGAAACAAGCTCAGTGCGGACAACCTCGATTTCAGAGATAACAACCTGATCCTTCTCAGCTTCAACAGGCTGAAGGTTGCAAAGGAACTCGCCGAGAGTATTTACACGGTACTGCGGACGGGCATCAAAGGTTCTCTGCCTTTTTCTGGGAGTCCACTCCCAAATCTCGCTGCCGTAATCGTGAAGCGGGGTGAAATAGATGCCTGTATTGTTTTTGATATCCACTGTCGCAAAATATTCGAGTCCGTTTGCAGCGGCATCGTTTATGTTAGCGTATGACCATATAGCCATCTGAACTGCGGAAATAAGGTCTGCTCGGTTGAGTGAATCAACAAACTCGGCATCCATACCTCTCTTTTTGAGATTTTCCTTCATCTCGTCCATTGTGACAAAGGGATAGGAATTTTCAAGTATCGCTCTTATGTGCTGAGATTCGTTCACATCAAAATACTTACTGTCCTCAAGGTTGACTCTCTTGTAGTCGGTACTGTATTCAAGACCCGTCTCCACGTCGCAGCAATATGCAAGAAGATAGTTGCTTTCACCGTAAACGTATTCACCGTCTGCCTTCCAGCTCGTTGCTCCGTCTGAGGTGTCAACGAGGATGAAGGTCTGAGGGATATTGCCCGAAACCATATAATTACTGACCTCGTAGCCGTAGCCGGGTCCGCCGTCAACCGCTTCAAAGGAATATTCGTCATTTCTCGGAGTTACGGCAAACTCACCTATATTGAAGGTCGTAGGCAGTTCATCGCTGAGCTTTGCAACAAGTGCAGGGTCTATCTGAGCCTTTTCTTCTTCGCTGAGAGCCTCGTACGCCTTCTTTGCCGCCTCTCTCTTTGCGGTCATTTCCTCAACATAGCTTTCATAGCCTGTCCGTGCAGATATATGCTTTGCTATAATAGACTCCTTTGTTGTTGTGATATCATAATGATAGCTTCCTGCGCTGTAGGAGCTTCTCTTTGAATGCATCTGCTGCACCGTGTCAATGCTTTCAAGCATCTCTATGACATCCTCAACCTGATTTCCGACACCTATTGCCGGTGTAAAGGTACCAAAGCAAATAACTGCTATCATAAGTAATGACAGTACCTTCAAAAACTTACCTTTCATTTTCATCACTCCTGATATTTACAAAAAAACCTTAAGTGTAACCTTTTGTTTGTAAACTATATATTAACATACGCCCTATAAAAAATCAACATAATATTAAAATTTTTTCATTTTTGCTGCAGTGAAGGTCTTTAAGGTTGTCGGTGATATCGAGAGAGTGTTTTATTTGTTGCTCAGATATTTCACCGCTCTCGTCATTACGTTCTCCCCGAAGGTTTTCACCGCCATTTCGAGAAGTTCCCTCTCTGTTTTGGCTCTTGATATAATCTTCAACAAGTCCTCTGCGATTTTTTCTTTCTCTTCTTCCGGTTGTCCACTCATAGGCTCCGTCAACATTGCTCTTATATTCATAGGCACATTTTTCTCCTGCAAAATCTCGCACATACTGTGTCGCATCTTGTAGGTTGGATCTTCCTTCTTCAACATCAAACAACACACTCCTTATATCTTCAAATTTCGTTGCATAATCTGTCATAACCTCTATAACTCTACTGACTATCGGGAAATTAAAATCACCATCCGTAAAAACAATCTTATTGTTAATGGGCAACATGTAGTCTCCGTCAATATTTCGAAGAAAAGTTTTTCCACCCTGTTTTATACTTGCTATCATAGAATTAAAGATCATGTTTTCTTCTACTGAAAAAAGCCCTTTCTTGTTAACCCAATATAAGGTAGAACCTCTTACGGGTTTGGCTCTGTTTTCCATAGTTACATATCTGTGTTTCTCGTTGTATTCCTGAATCATTTCAGGAGTTAATTTAACAGATTTTGTATTATTATACCCCTTACCCTTGCCATTTGTCAAACGTTTGTTCGAAAATTTCGCATCCCCCTCAACAGCACCGCCTTCACGGTAGTTAACCCCTGCACCGTCAAAAACCACAAAGAACTGCTTTCTGATTCTTGTCAGCTCATCGCAGTTTTCTTTTGCAAAAAGGATAGAATGGCAGGGGCAAGAACAAAGGGTCCGAAAAAGAGAACTCCTCAGAATGATGCAGACTTTCTGAAGGCGTTGGTTTTGAGTGTTGGGTAATTCTGCACAAGGCTACTCATTGTGATGTTTTATTAAATTAGGAGATGTTTATGGGGTTTGTAAAAAAAGAG
>JAZULG010000139.1:0-16648 GCA_045603005.1 Acutalibacteraceae bacterium | reverse complement strand
TTTACGGGCGTGAGGTGGAGAGTTGCCCCTTCCACCGCTGACGCGGTCCCCCTTCCCCTAAAGTAGACGGCTTCTCGAGGCTCCTTCTTTAGGGGGAGCTGGATTTTTGCGTATGCAAAAAGACTGAGGGGGCAAGAGGCGCATATTTTAAATACTTAAATATATTTTTACTGATATGCTTCGGCAAAGCCTTGAATTATTTTCTTTTTTTATAACCTCGTATATATCTTTATTATTTTTCCTCCAAATTTTCGGTGGCGGGATAAGCCTCTCCCACTGCTCCCACGTGAGCCGCGTACAACGAAGCACATTTGTTTATTATTTACAAAATAAAGTCCGTTATTTTGTGCAAATTCCTTTCAAAAAGATAGTTATAATTGTCTATTATTGCGATTGATTTTTTGCATTTAAAAAACTATAATATCAAAGCTGAAAATATAAAATCGAAGAAGGTTATAGTTATGGAACCCAATATTATGAAAACCCTTCTCGGCATTTCAATAGCCCTTATGGCAGGTCTTTTTATGTCGAGAGTTGTTAAACCCCTCAAGCTCCCCGCAGTAACCGGCTACCTCATTGCAGGTATTCTTATAGGTCCCTACTGCCTCGGTCTTTTGGGTATTACGGGCATCGGCTTTACAAGCCATGAGGAGGTAAGTGCCCTTAGCTTTTTCAACGATATCGCTCTCGGCTTTATCGCCTTTGCCATCGGCGACGAATTCCGTATTTCACAGCTTAAAAAAACCGGTAAGGCGGCAACCGTTATCGGTATAATACAGGCTTTTGTTGCCACACTTCTTGTTGATGCGGCTCTCATAGGACTTCACTTCGTATTAGGTGAAGAAAAGCTTCCCCTTTCAACTGCAATTATCTTAGGCGCAATTGCTTCCGCTACCGCACCCGCCGCAACACTTATGGTTGTTAAGCAGTATAAGGCAAAAGGTAAGCTCACCGACCTTCTTCTTCCCATCGTTGCTCTCGATGACGCAGTCGGTCTCATCATTTTCGCCGTTTCCTTAGGTATCGCAAAGGCTATGAAAAGCGGTGAATTCAGCATTCTCTCAATTCTTGTTGACCCGATTGTTGAAATTATCGGCTCCCTCGTTATCGGTGCGATTATGGGTGCTATGCTCTCCTTCTCGGAAAAGTTTTTCTTCTCAAGAAGCAAGAGACAGGCTCTCGTTGTTACCGCTATCATCTTCGCAGTTGCAGTTTCCAAAATGCACTGGAATGTCGGCGGAGTACACATCGGTTTTTCTCCCCTTCTCGTTTGTATGATGCTCGGCACCGTATTCTGCAATATGTGTGAGTTTTCCGCAAACCTTATGGAAAAAACCGACCGCTGGACCGCTCCTCTCTTCATCCTTTTCTTCGTACTCAGCGGCTCAGAGCTTGAGTTTGAGGTTTTCAAGGACCTTTCAGTTATCGGTATCGGTGTTGTATACATCATCTTCCGTTCACTCGGCAAGTACTTCGGCGCTTCCTTCAGTGCAAAGCTTGTAAAGTGCGAGCCTAACATTCAGAAATATCTCGGCATCACTCTTCTTCCTCAGGCAGGCGTTGCCCTCGGTATGTCTATTACCGTACTTAACAGCGGATTCGGTGCAGAGGGTGTTATGATAAGAAACATCGTTCTCTTCGGTGTTCTTATCTATGAGCTTTTCGGACCTATGATGACAAAGATTGCCCTCACCAAATCAGGCGACATCAGACCCAAGGAGCACAAGGAAAAGGTTGCTCTTGAAAAGGGTCGTGGCGAGCATCCCGAGGTTACAACTGCGGCAAAGTAAGGCTTCTGACATCACAGACAATAAAAAATCAACCTGACGGTATTTGATTTACCGTCAGGCTTTGTTTATCTTGATTTTCTTTTAGCTGACTTTGCGTTCTTTTTCGCTTTATTTTTTGAAGACTTTTTAGTTACAGCTCTTGAATTTTTAGGCAACGGAGCTGCCTTTTGTACCTTCTTTTTCTTCTTTTTGAACTTGTTAAGTATCGGTCTGATAAACTTATCAAGCATTCTGTTAAGCCACTCGAATTCCGCTTCAGCCTTGATTGCATCCTGCTCGAGGCGATTTTCATAATCGTAATAGTTGATGTCGCAGCCGCAGTCGGGACATTCGGGCTTTATGTAAAACAGACTGAGCTTTCTGCCGCATTTGGGACATTTATTATCCATTATTCTGCCTCCTTTTCTGCAAGAGCAGCCTTTTCTCTGCGCTCAAGAATTTCTTTCTGTATGGTTTCAAGCTTTTCCTTGTCAAGATCATAGAACTTATAGGGAATAAGTGCAAGAAGACCGAGTACGGTAGGAATACAGGTTACAAGTCCCCACATCCAGAAGCGTGTGTTTACGGGACCCTCCTCGGGAAGGTGCCAGAGTACATCGCCGTTTTCGCCCGTCTGCTGAACGAAGCCGAGTACGGGCATAAGCGCAGTTGCGATTGTGGTTGAAAGTGAGCCCGTGAGCTTACCCACAAAGGTAAGAATTGAGAAGCCCATACCCTCGTTTCTTTCACCTGTTTTCCATTCCATATAGTCAACGGTCTCACCTATCATCTTGGTGGGGATAACCGCCTTGATTGAGCCGCCTATACTTGAGGATACACCCTGAATTGCAAGAAGAGGTACGATAACAGCGGGGTTTCTGTAGAATCTGCAGCCTACAAGGAACACAACAACTGTAACGCAGGCATGGATAAGTGAGATTCTTGTAACAATCTGCTTACTTGACCAGCGTCTTTCAAGCTTTGACATTACCGCATAAGTTGAGTAGCTTGCGATAGTACCGGGAAGGCCCGCAAGAAGTGAAAGGCTGGCAATACCCAGTGAGAAGGAATAATAGTAGGTTGTGAAGTTACCGCCGATGCCTTCGATTGTACCGATGAGTGATGAGATGGTAAGAAGAAGGAGGGGCTTATTCTTTATAAGGTATCTGAAGCAATCAAGAAGCTTGGGCTCGTCATTGGTGGGTACGATTCTCTCCTTGGTGCAGAAGCCCGCAAGTGAGAAGAGCACCATACCGATTGTACCGCCGAGGATACCGAAAACAAGGAAAAGTGTTGCAAGTGAGAAGGGAAGTACACCGCTCTTCTGAAGGTCGATGAAGGCTACCATTATGATACCGGGGATACCGCCGATGATACCTGAGATAAGTCTTGCGGACTTGATTACTCTTGAACGGTCCTCGGGATTGGGTGAAATTGCCGCTGAAAGTCCCCAGAAAGGAATGTCGCCTATGGTGTAGAAGAATTCCCATAAGAAATAAGTGACGAACATATAAATTGTCTTTACGGCCGCATTGTCAACTCCGCTCAGGAAGGTTGCACCGCCGAAGAATATAACCGTCATAAGTCCCAAGGGAATGGGTACAAACATAAGATAGGGTCTGAGCTTACCGTAGCGGGTACGGGTCTTGTCAACGATTGAGCCCATAAGAGGGTCATTGAAGGCATCCCAGAAAGTCATAAACGCCATCATAAGGGTAACGTACTTGAATTCTACGCCGAGGGCATAGCAAAGATAAATGTTTATCTGTCCGCGGATAAGGTTATATCCTATACACTGTCCGCCGTTTGCTATACCGTAAACAAGCGTTTCCTTAACGCCTACATACCGCTTTTGTGTATTGTTTTCTGTCATAAGTTTTCTCCTTTACTTATTCTGTATAAAAGGGTGCCGCAAGACAAAGAAGTGTATTTTCTCTGCCGTCTGTACTGCCCCATAATTCCAACGAATACCATTCGCCGCTTTCTGCCGTAAAAGTGAGAGTGTCACCTATCGGGTACTCCCTTTCACCCTTTGAAGAGCAAAGAAGGATTTTCTCAGGCGTTATCGCTCTTTCCGGCTCCATAGCCTTATGCCTTGAAAGGTCAACATTTATTTTAAGGGTTATTTCACCGCTTTCAACAGTATCTCCCGAGGTTTTGCCCTCTTGCGTTTCAAAGCTCATAAAGGCTCCGTTACTGACTGTTGTTCTGCCTTCCTTTATAGCTGACTTCATTTTCTCGGCGGTGATTTCACCGTCAATAAGAAGATATGTACATGCGCTCGGATAAAGATTGTTACGGCTTCTGTGCCAATCACGCCCCATTGTGGGAGTTATTCTGTAGCCCTCACAAAGAAGTGAATGCCACTTTTTTCTCGACTTACCGTTAGCATCGTTGAGATAAGGCTCACCCTCGGCAAAAATTTCCATATAGTTTACGTTATCCCAATTCTGCACCTTGAAATCCCAATGTCCGCCCGTACAGATGGGAGTGCCTATCTGGAAGGGATGAGCAATACCCACAAGGCCGCCCTGCTCTTTTACCTGCAGGATTTTTTCGTCAATATTATCGGGTGTTGCATCACGCCAGTCAACATATTTTTTTGTGTCAAGCACGAGCATATGACCGAAATAGGTTGTCCACTCGATGCCCTTCAATATTTTAAGCTCATTTTCCCCTTCTGTCTCTTTATGGCCTGACATTGTGTTATGGTCGGTAAGACAGATGCCGCAAAGCTTTCTTTCCTTTGCGGTACGGATAAGCTCATCAACGGTAAAATCACCGTCGGAATGGAGAGTATGGCAGTGCAGCTCACAAGGATACCATTTCTTATTCATAGCCCTTCACCTCGATTTCACATCTGCATTCGTCGGTAACAACCGCGTGAAGATTAAGGGCAAGTACCCATTCACCTGCAAGAATTTCCGTTTTATCAAAGCCGACAGAGGCAAATTCCTTGCTGATTTCGTGGTGCTGAATATCCGCCTGCCTGTGTGCCGCACCAACATAGCCTGCGGGAGAATCAAGTGAAAGAGTTATAAGGTTTTTCAGGGGCAGATACTGTCGGTAGTCACCCTTATCCTCATAGCCGTCACGAAGGAGATTTTCCTTCACAAGAAGTATGCTTTTTTCCTCATCCTCAAGCACCTTTGGTGAATAGGAATAGTCAATTTCTATTTTTCCGCAGCCCTCAGGTACCGAAAAGGGAATAAAAATATTTGTTTTTTCATCCTCGGGAGTAACCCTGATGCTCTTTTTAAGAAGTACCCTCATCAGTTTTTCCATTCCCCGATATATTTTTTATATTCCTGTGCGTATGCGTCAACCAGCTTTTCCGCAATCGGATATGAGCATACGAGAGGATGCACCGTAAGAGCCTTGACAGCCTTTTCCCTGCTTCTTTCCATTATAGCCTCAACGGTGAGGTTTTCATAGTGCTTTACCGCACGGATGAGATTCTTCTGCATTTCGGGTACATTCTTTATCTTGTGGGTATGTACTCCCTTTTTGTCAACGGTACAGGTAATCTCGCACACATCTGTATCCTCAAGGAAATCCATGGCCCCGTCGTTAGGTACGGAAAGCACCATTTGTACGCTCTTACCCGTATTGACGGCTCTTATATAATCAAGAGCAACTGCCGCATAGCTTCCGTTTTCAGGCTGTGCTATATATTCCTCGACGGTAGGTGTGGGGAATTTTTCCTCTCTTGCCTTGCCGCTTTCAATAGCAAAATAGCTGTTTTCTCTCATAGCATAATGGGTCATAAAGCAAGCGACTGCCTTTTCGAAGTCCTTATCTATATCTATAGTACGCATTTCGCAGAGCATATGCTCATTTATTTCAAGGATAGTCTCCCCTCTTGTCTTTTCGCTTGAGAGAACGGAATTAACCGCTCTGTCACGGTAATGGTAGAAATAAAGATATTCATTGGGAAGAAGATTATCGGAAAGTGAGGTTATTGCCTTATCGAAAAGGCGCATCTCACTTTTCTTATAAAGCTCGGGATGACCCAGAATTTCGTCAGTTACATCCTTGCCCTCACTTGTGAAGTTTTTGAACCATGAGAGATGGTTAAGGCCGAAGCACTCACACTGAAGCTCCTTTCTTCCCGTCATTTCACGTAATTGACGCAAAAATCCGCTTGGTGCATCACATACACCGTAAACATTGTTGTAGCCCATTGTGCGAAGAGCCTGAGTTACAAGTCCGCTGGGGTTTGTGAAGTTGAAAACGGGAGCATCAGGCTTTGAATACTTCTTCACCTGCTCACAGTAGTCAAGAAGCGTATGTATGCTTCTAAGCGCCATTGCAAAGCCGCCGGCACCTGTAGTTTCCTGACCGAGCACACCCAGATTAAGTGCGGTTCTTTCATCGAAAACTCTGCCCTTATCACCCTCGGCACGGATTGTGGTGATTACGAAATCTGCATCGGTAAGAGCCTCCACGGAATCGGTTGTAAGGCTGAACTTAAGCTCGGGAGCAATAAGCTCTGATATTTTTTTCGCTATTTTTCCATATATATTAAGCTTTTCCTCATCAATATCCATAAATACGGTTTCGGTTATACCCGTATCAGCCGCACCAAGCGCTATTGATTTTGCAAGAAAGGGCGAGCGCACTCCGCCGCCGCCTAAAACTGCAAGCTTCATAATTCTTCCTCCGTATTTGAATTCATAATTTTTGAGATTATCTTTTCATCGGCAAAGTCTACGAATATCCATCCGCTGTGCTTTCTTAAAGGGTATTCCATAAATTTATCATTTATCTCCTGAGCGCCTCTCTCAAGGTCTGCTCCTTTTTCCCTGAATGCAGTGGATATAAAATGCACCGCAAATTCCGTCTCTGAGGTACGGCAGGAGTCAAGGAAGGGCTTTGCACATTTTTCCCATTTGTTTTCATAAGAAAGCCCGTATCTGTCCTGAATTACGGCAGTATATCCTACGGTACGTCTGAGCGGTAAGGGATTGAATTTCTTTTTCGAGTCCTGATCCTTCCAGAAGGAAAAATCAAGGCCGCAGCTTTCCCTCTGCAGAAAGCTCTTCCTTCTCTTACAGCGGCGCATCAGCACTATCTTACCTCTGCACTCTGACAAATGAGGATTTCTGTTTTCAAGATACCATTTACATTCGTTTCCAACTATGTATTTCTCATAAAAAGCCGTAAAAAAGCCTTTATTCTGTATTCCTCTGTCCTGCTTTATGCTCAGGACAAGAGCCTCGCGGGGATTCTCTCTGAGAAAGGCATAAAACATTTCAATAAGAGTGTCAAAGCTAAGCTTTTTTGTTTTTTCTTCATCTTCAAAGCAGTCCGCTATGGCGTGACAAAGATAAAATTCCCCGCCCTTTTTGTAAAGACGTATATCAAAAAGTCGTATTCCTGCTGAAAGCTGCTCCCTGACGGTAAGCTTTTGACATCGGCACATTTTTTCCATAGCAACATATGCAGTTGCACTGTCATGTGTACCGGCAAGATTGACAGTTGAAAGATATACATCGTCATTAAGGCGGGAAATAATCATATTTTTAACCTCTTGTTGTACCTTTTAGTTAAGTGTTGTTTTACCTTCGGAAATCACACCGATATAACTCTTACCTCTGTTAACGGTAAGCTCGCTTCCGTCAGCGGCAAAGAACTTGATTTCACTGTCCTCTGTGGGCTTTTCCCATGTGATAGGCTGAACGGTACCCTTAGTTATATAGTAGCCGTTACCGCCCTTCCAGTCAACCTCCATAATACCACTGTCATTATACACGTGCACATCAGTCTGCAGAACGAATACGTTTGTGAAATTAAGCTGCTCACCGCTTCTCTGGTCGGTATGGTTGTTTCCTGAATGCAGCTTATAGTAGGTACCTGTTTCCTCATTGTAGTTAAAGGTACTGTAATAGCTCTTTGAGAAGGTAAGCACTGCCTTTGTGCAGGTCTCGTTGCTCTTTACCTCGATGCTTTCGCCCGCAAAATTAAAGGCATTTACGTTTCTGCCCTCAGCATAATCGGTTCTCATACCGTAATGCTCAAGAGCGGAAGGAATCTGAGGACCCTTGAGATAAGCGGTGTGCTCTGTGGGATAGGTCTTCTGTCTTTCCTTGTCCCTTGCGAAAAGCCTGTCATAGCCCTTGTTACCGTCGAAGTGGTCGGTCTTTTTAAGCTGAGGCTCACCTAAAAGCTTATTGCTTCCGAAGCAGAAATAAACCGCATCATAGCTCTTTGCGAAAATGGGGTAATAATATCTGCAGCTTCTTACGGAGCAGACCTCGGGCACCTTTGTGTAGTCGGCATAAACACCCATCATACGTGTGATTCCGCCCTCAACAACGATTTCATAGATTATATCAGCGTCACTGATACCGTACTGAGGAAGTGCTGCCTTGATGTTGCTTATCATAACTGCCATGGGTCTTTTGCCTGCGGCTTCTTCACTTACATCGTAAAGACCCGTAAGGTTGTTGATGTAGTTGCCGGCTGCGTCCTTCTCCGGAGTAGTGGGGATTGTCTGCTCAATTTCAAGAGGGTCTGTTGTCTCCTCCTCTGCCGCTTGTGCTGCAGTTGTGCTTTCGTCCGTTACAGAGGGCTCTTCTTCTTTTTTTCCGCAGCCGTAAAAGCAGGTACAGATTAAAACAGCCGCAAGAAGAAGACTGATAATTCTCTTTGTTTTCATAGCTTTTCTCCTTAAATTTACACAGTATTTCATTAAATCACAGTATAACATCATTTTTTCCTTTTTTCAACATATTATAAGGCAGATGTACTTTTTCTCTAAGGAATTTTGTAAAAAGTGTCAAACATCAAAAAAATGTGCAGAATGAACAAACCGAGCAAAATGAAGCTTTTAGCTTCGTTTTGGCTCGGTTTGTATACAGCATAAAGCACAAAAACAATATCTTCATCATTTTTACGTTTTAAAGGGTTCCTTTGGTCAGTTAAAACCGAAGAAACCCTTTTTCTCTTGTTTTATGCGGTCTGCTTTTTTTGGCAGTCCCCGGTGAGTTTTACTTATTCAGCGCTGCCTGTGATAGCCTTAATAAGCTCCTCGATGAGCTCACCGATTTTCTTGAGAATGTGAGTGATATCCTCCCAGAACATACCTAAGCTCCAATCGGGCTCGGGATTGGGAGTAACATTATTGTTTGTATTTTCGTTCATCATTTTTTCCTCCTTGTTTATTCAAGACTTTTCTGTCTTCTATGCGTTAATTATATAACGATATTCATATTTTGTCAATAACCTATCGCCGTACCCAAGCTTAAAAGTATACTCTTTTAAAATGATTTTTTTCCCTATATATTGATTTGACGTTAATTATATTGTAAAATAACAGTCAGTAAATTCTCTGTAAAAAGCTTAAGCAGTTCTCTACAGGAAGCAGACAGAGTAAAATATTTTTCGGAGGAAGAAAACAATGCCATATGAAGTAAGAGTAAAAAAGCTCAGAGAAAATGCAATACTCCCCACCTATGGGAGCGCATTCGCAGCAGGAGCCGACCTTTATGCCGCTATTGACGCACCTATGGAAATTGCTCCCGGTGAAACAAAGCTTATTCCCACCGGTCTTGCCTTTGAAATTCCCGAAGGCTTTGCGGGCTTTGTCCACGCGAGAAGCGGTCTTGCAACAAAAAGAGGTCTTGCTCCCGCGAACAAGGTAGGCGTCATAGATTCGGACTACCGTGGCGAGGTTATGACTGCCCTGCACAACCACGGCAAGGAAGCTCAGACTGTAGAACCAGGTGAAAGAATCGCACAGATGGTAATTGCTCCTTACATCACTGCGAAATTTATCCTTTCCGACGAGCTTGATGACACTGCGAGAGGCGAAGGCGGCTTTGGCTCAACGGGACGTAAATAAACTCACTTAAAGACGGACAGAGATTTTCTGTCCGCCTTCCTTTTATAAAGAAACCTACGGATACAGTGCTTTACATTGTGCATTTTTCTTGACAGTTTCCCACCGCTATTGTATAATAATGCGGTAAATCCGAAAAGGAGTCAAAAACACTATGACAGAAGCGTTGTTAAATATCTTTGGTGATACATTTTTTCTTCACAAGGCATATAATAAGGCGAAAAATAAAAAGGTAGTTCTTCCCGAGGGCTTTACTCTTACGGCACACACAGGCTGTGAGGGAACAGCAGACAACTCACTTGAAGCAATAAAAAAGGGTTTTGAATGCGGTGCAGATACCGTTGAATTTGATGTCAACTTCACACCCGAGGGTGTTCCCGTACTTGCTCACGATACAGCGGCAGACAGTACCGTAAGCCTTGCCGAGGCCTTTGAGCTTATTGCAGGACTTCCGAAGCTCACAGTCAACGTTGACTGTAAGACAACGGAAAACCTCAAGGCAATCAGTGAGCTCGCAGAGCAGTACGGTGTGAAGGACAGAATTTTCTTCACCGGCATTGAGGAAAAGGATGTTGCCGCAGTAAAGGAGCAGACCCCTGACATCACATACTGGCTCAATATCAAATTCAAAAAGAGCAAGGATAAGGCTTATCTTAACAGTATTGCAGATAAGGTAATTTCTCTCGGTGCAGTCGGACTCAACATCAACCACAAAAGCTGCAGTAAGGAGGTTATTGACCTTTTCCACGAAAGAGGACTTCTCGTTTCAATCTGGACTATCAAAACCGAGTACGATATGATAAGAGCTCTCAACCTCGGTGCGGATAATATCACAACCCGTAAGCCCGGTACTCTCAAGCCCATAATTGAGCTTAAGACAGGTGCCTGAGCATCAGCAAATAACCTTAAGGAGTATATAACAATGGAAAAAATCAAAATGAACAAAATCGTCGAAATGGACGGCGACGAAATGACAAGAATCATCTGGAAGATGATTAAGGACGAGCTTCTTGAGCCCTATGTTGAGCTCAATACCGAATATTATGACCTTGGTCTCCCCTACCGTGATGAGACAAAGGATCAGGTAAGCATCGATGCAGGTGAGGCTATCAAGAAGTACCGTGTCGGCGTTAAGTGCGCCACAATCACTCCAAACGCTCAGCGTGTTGAGGAATACAAGCTCAAGGAAATGTGGAAGAGCCCCAACGGTACTATCAGAGCAATCCTCGACGGTACTGTTTTCAGAACACCTATTCTTGTAAGCGGTATTTCTCCCACAGTACGCACATGGAAGGAGCCTATCACAATTGCCCGTCACGCTTACGGCGACGTTTACAAGTCAACTGAATTCCGTACCGTAAAGCCCGGTAAAGCTGAGCTTGTTTTCACCGACTGCGACGGCAACGAGGAAAGAGCTACCATTTACGATTTCGAGTGCGGCGGCGTGCTTCAGGGTATGTACAACAAGGACAGCTCAATCCGCTCCTTCGCTCACTCCTGCTTCAAGTACGCTATTGACACCAAGCAGGATTTATGGTTCTCAACAAAGGATACAATCTCAAAGAAGTACGACCAGACCTTCAAGCTTATTTTTGAAGAGATCTATAACGAAAGCTACAAGGAAGAATTTGAAAAGCTCGGCATCGAATATTTCTACACCCTTAACG
Source organism: Acutalibacteraceae bacterium (assembly GCA_045603005.1). Classification (GTDB taxonomy): domain Bacteria; phylum Bacillota; class Clostridia; order Oscillospirales; family Acutalibacteraceae; genus UBA6857. The sequence goes on along the minus strand of JAZULG010000139.1, from coordinate 5,369 downwards.
ACGATGCGGTTGCAAGAGTTATCCGTTCAAGGGGCGGATATATCTGGGCATGTAAGAACTATGACGGAGACGTTATGAGCGATATGGTTTCAACCGCCTTCGGCTCACTTGCAATGATGACAAGCGTGCTTGTTTCTCCCGACGGTAACTATGAGTACGAGGCTGCTCACGGTACTGTTACCCGCCACTACTACCGCTACCTCGAGGGTGAAAAGACCTCCACCAACCCCATCGCAACAATCTTTGCATGGACAGGCGCTCTTCGTAAGCGCGGCGAAATTGACGGCAACGAGCCTCTTATGGCTTTTGCGGATAAGCTCGAAAAGGCATCTCTTGATGTTATCGAGAGCGGCAGAATGACAAAGGACCTTGTAGGTCTCTGGGAAAAGGGCAACGCAACCGCTCTTACAACAGAGGAATTCATTATGGCTATCAAGGCTGAGCTTGAGAAGGCTATGGCATAAAGCATAAAAGTTCTTTTGATTCTCGGCTCCTCCTTTAGGGGGAGCTGTCAGCAAAGCTGACTGAAGGGGCAAGAAAAGAATGCCATTGCGGCGAGCAACAATAGAATAGAAAAAGGAGAGCGTTATGCTCTCCTTTTATTTTTCAATAATTTCCTATAAGATAAAATCTGTCAAGATCAAGAGGATATACCGAAAGCTCTGCGGCTGTTTTCCAGTCGCCGCCCTCAGTTGTGTATCCGTAGCGTCTTGAGCCGGTGTCTTCTCCGTAGTAGCTTCCCGGGAAAGAGTCAAAGACGAGGAATTTACCCTTTTCAGCATCGTAATCCACTATTATAAAATAGTGCTGATACACGTGAGCTACAACAGTACCGCCGCTCTGAAGGTGATTTATCATCGCCTCTCTTGCAGTCTTACTCGACTTGAGTGTACCGTAATCCGTATAGGTTTTTATAAGGCGGAAGCCGTACTTTTCGCCGAATTCGCCGCAAACCTTTGACACGACATTAAGAGCCGAGCCGCCATCTCCGTATCGGTTATAAATCTTGTTTTCATATGCCCAATCAGCTATTTCGTGGGGGTGTATGAAGGTACCGTTAAGATTGTAGACCGCATTGACTATGGACATAATTCCGCAGCCCGAATCAGCGAAGGTCATCTTTCCGTAAATCTTATCCGACCAGCTTTCGTGAATCTGCAGGTGGTTTACACGGATAAATTCATTCTCTTTCTCCGTTGTGACTGTGAGCTTTTTGTAGGAATCAGACCAGAAATAGCTGCCGTTATATTTTTTATAGGCTCTTACCGCAAAGGTGTAGCTTTCCTCGGGGGAAAGGTCCTTGACTGTTGTATAGGTCTTGGCTGTTGCTCTGATTTCTGTTTCCCACTTACCCGTAACGCTGTTACGTCTGTAAACGCGGTACCCGGTAGCACCGTCAACCTTGTCCCAACCGAGAGAAACAGTATCCGAGGTGATATTCATTTCGGAAATCGACGATGTGACGCCGGGCAGAGTAACAGTACTGTACCTCGCATAATTCTCCGCCCAGTAGTACTTTCCGCCGTACTTTGTATATGCCTTGACCGCAAAGGTGTACTCCTGACCGGCTTTGAGGGAAGGTACGGTATAGGCGGTTGAGGTTGTGGTCTTAAGGGCCTTCCATTTGCCGTCTCTGCGGACATAAATTCTATAGCCCGTTGCGCCCTGTACCTTGTCCCATTGAAGCTCGACAGATTTTCTTTCAGATTCGGAGCTTATCTCAGCGGTAACCGCCGGTTTCGTGACGGTTTTCACCGACTTATACGACGGAGCCCATATTATACCGTCGTCATTGCGGTAGGCCCTGACCGCAAAGGTATATTTTGTACCCGGCTCAAGGTCATTGATCGTTGCAGTAGTTTTCTTGCCCGTGGTGCGTACTGCGATATCCCACTTGCCCGTGATTTTGTTCTTTATGAAAACACGGTAGCCCTCTGCTGCTTCAACCGCAGACCATTTGAGGGTGACACTGTTGCTCTTACTTGTGAAGCTTATCGAGTCAGTTACGCCGAGCTTCAGCTGCGAGCCCTTGTCAGCTAACGTATCCGTTTCACCGCAGCCGTTGTCGCACAGCGCCGTTTTCGTACCGTCGGCAGAGTATGTGGCATTGTTATCAGATGTATAGCAGGTGAAAATGTGTTCACAGTCAGTTACCGATGAGCCCGTAACAGAAAGAGCAATCATCAGCACCGCTAAAATTGAGAAGGATAAAAGTTTTTTCATAGTCGCCTCCATGAGGTTGAAATTCATTCAACTGCTATTATTTTAGCAAACAGAAAGAGAAAAATCCACCCGTTTTTGTAAATAAAATATATATCGACGTACCTTTCATAAAAACAGACGGTGTCCTGACGCCGACACCGTCTGTTTTTATTTAACTTTTCAGAAATAATCCTTATTTAGTTTTCACGTTTACTCTCGTATAGCCCTCGCACCACACATAGCTTGTGCCGTACTTTATATAAGGTCTGACTGCAAGGGTGTAGCTTTCATCAGGAGAAAGGCCCTTGACTGTTGCAGTAAGCTTTGTTGTGTTTCTTACTACGGTATCCCATTTTCCTGTTTCGGTGTTGTAAAGATATACACGGTAGCCCGTTGCATAGTCAACCTTATCCCAGCTAAGGGTTACAGAATTCTGACTGACAGACTTTACCTTTACCTCTTCAATCATATCAGGCTTTGACACGCCACTGATTTTAACGTACTTTGAAGCCCAATAGGCAGTACCGTCAAGCTTGGTATATGCCTTTACTGCGAAGGTGTACTCCTTACCTAGATCAACATCCATCAGATAATAGTAAAGGCCTGTTGTTGTCTTGAGAGCCTTCCATGCACCGTTTTTAAGAAGGTATACTCTGTAGCCTGTCGCACCGGGCACCTTGCTCCAGTTAAGTCTTATCCACCCGTCACCCGCAGTTGAGGTTATCTTTTCGGTGACACCGGGTCTTGTTACGGCACTTACGCTCTTATACTTTGGTGCCCACACAATACTGCCGTTATTGACATAAGCTCTTACTGCAAAGGTATACTTTTTGCCTGACTCAAGGCCGTCGATTGTCGCTGTAGTTTTCTTACCTGTGGTACGTACTGCGATGTCCCACTTGCCTGTAGCTGTATTCTTAACAAAAACACGGTATCCGCCCGCGCCCTCTACTGCAGACCAGTTAAGGGTTACTGAGTTTGTTGAAGCAGTGCCCTTAAGAGAAGCGGGTGCACCAAGCTGTGTTGTCGCATTTACGGTCGCAAAATCGGAAGCCCATACAGTTTTGCCGTCTGCCTTGGAATAGGATTTAATCGCAAAGGTATATGTTGTGCCCGAGGAAAGACCTTCTGCGGTGTATTTTCTTGACGTTGTTGTCTTGAGAGCCTTCCAGCTGTTGCCTGACTTTACATAAACTCTGTAGCCTGTCGCGCCGGGTACCTTATCCCATGTGAGGGCTACTGTAGTATATGTAGAGGCTGTAACTATGTTTTCTGCAGGTCTGAATAAATAATTGTTATATGTAACATCCGGAGTAAGCATAAAGAAATCGTCCTGCTTCTTTATCGCATCAAACTGAGCCTTTGTACCTTCAAAAAGAATAGTTATACCTCTTGAATAAATAAATGCATAATCTTCAATTTCCTTGATACCGATGTGCATATAAATCTTTTTAAGAGACTTGTCGTATATACTATTGAAGGCATCATCGCCTATTACGGTTACACTGCTCGGTATAACAAAGGTATCACCTGCTTTTGCAAGCGGATAAACAAGAATCTCCGTTTTAGCCTTGTTGTAAAGTACGCCGTCAACTGTTGTGTAGTTTTTGTTGTTTTCGGAAACAATGATTTCCTCAAGAGAGTCACAATCATTAAAACGGTCAATATACTCAACATTTTCGGGAATAATTACTGTTTTAAGCTCTTTACATGCATGGATATCATCAAGGTCCAGAGACTTGAGCTTGCCTTTTTTTATTTCTATTTTTTCAAGTCCGGCACAATGATATATTGCATTCATCTCGAGGTTTTCTACGTTTCCGGGAATTACAAGGCTTTCAGCTCCCCTGAATGAAAGTCCCATATAGTCAATATTTTTGACCGTTGAAGGGATAACAATACTTTCAAGTGTTACATATCTTGTTGCGTTTCTGCCGATTGTTTCAACTCCCTCGGGAATAACAAGCTCCGTGCAGCTCTTTGCATAAGGCACTCTGATGAGAGTTTTCATATCTATATCATAGAGTATACCGTCAACCGATTTATAAGCACTATTCTCATCTGAAACAATTATTTCTTCGAGCTTCCATGCACCGTAAAAAGCATCTGTTTCAATTTCAGTTACACCACTGCCTATCTCAACCGTCTCGACATTTGATGAATCAAAAGCATTCTCAATAGTTGTTACACAGTCGGGTATAATAACCTTTCGGGTTGGACAAGTTTCACCGAATACTAACTCACCTATATGAGTAACTGCTTTACCGTCGATTTCTGCGGGAATAGTCACAGTTTTGCTTGTACCCGTGTATTTTATAATTTTTACTGTGTTATTTTCGGTAAGTGTGTACTTGTATTTGCCGTAGGTGTACTGAGTTTCTGCCGCATAGGCACTGACAGAAAAAAGAAGCACTGCCGCAATTACAACAAATATACTTGCTAAAAATTTGGACTTTTTCATTTTATTTTCCTCCTTAAATTATATATATTTATATTACAATAAAAATTGTAACGTAAACGAATTTTTGTCTGTTCGGTATCTTTTTTTGTCCGAACGGCAGATAAAATTAAAAAAGTGCGCCCAAATGAGCGCACATAAAAATGCATCTCATTTGTTGCGACACAAACTTAACGACACTAAAAGGGTACAGTTAATAAGAGATACACTTTTTCCAAGTGTTATCCCAATTAGCGTCAAATATACAGTTTGGTCGCATAATCAATATAGCACAAAAAAATAAAAATGTCAACAAAAAAAGACTGCCCTTTAAGGACAGTCTTTTGTATGTACCTTCAAAACTAAACAAAGGAAGTATCGAAAAGAGGATTGTAGTAGTCTGAACCAAGGAATTTTTGGTCAAGCCCTCGACCTATTAGTATTGCCTAGCTGAATGCGTCGCCGCACTTACACTTGCAACCTATCATCCTCATAGTCCTTGAGGGGTCTTACTAGCTTATGCTATGGGATATCTTATCTTGGAGACGGCTTCACGCTTAGATGCTTTCAGCGTTTATCCGATCCGCACTTAGTTGCCCAGCTGTACCATTGGCATGATACCTGGTGCGCCAGCGGTGCGTCCATCCCGGTCCTCTCGTACTAGGGACAGCGCTCCTCAAATATCCTACGCCCACGACAGATAGGGACCGAACTGTCTCACGACGTTCTG
>JAZULG010000138.1:0-3931 GCA_045603005.1 Acutalibacteraceae bacterium | reverse complement strand
TACGGTGCGGTTTTTCAGGATTACAGAAACTTTGCCGTGTCTGTCTTTGAAAATGTACTCTGTCACGAATGCACAGAAGAGGAAAAGGAAGTCGGATCGTAGCCATGTCGTTCTGTGAGCCAAGGAGTTGCCTTAATTAATTGTCTTCCTAAGACCGCTTGGCCTCCGACTTACGGTGCGGTTTTTCAGGATTACAGAAACTTTGCCGTGTCTGTCTTTGAAAATGTACTCTGTCACGAATGCACAGAAGAGGAAAAGGCTCTTGCGGAAAATGCTCTCAGACAAAGCGGTATATGGGAAAAAATCTCAGCTCTTCCCAAGGGCGGCGACACGGTGCTTACAAGAGAATTCGAAAATGACGGTGTCGGTCTTTCGGGCGGTGAAAATCAGAAGGTATCAACGGCAAGGCTTTTTGCAAAGGATTTTCAGTTTGCCGTCCTTGACGAGCCTTCCTCTGCTCTTGACCCTATTGCCGAATACAATATGTATCAGAGCCTTATAGAGGTTACAAAGGGCAAAACCGTGCTTTATATATCCCACCGTCTTTCAAGTGCGGTGCTTTCGGATAAAATCATAGTTATCGGCGAAGGCAGACTTCTTGAGACAGGCTCCCACTCTGAGCTTATGGCAAGGGACGGAGAGTACTGTCGTATGTTTACCCTTCAGTCCTCCAGCTACAACGGGAAGGAGGTAAACGAAAATGAAGAAGAATAATAAAGAGCATTCAATGCTTTCAAATATCATCTTTTTCGTGAAGCTCATTTTCAAGGCGTCGCCTCTTCTTGTTATCGGTGACTTTATCTGGGGTATTCTTACAATTGTACCGGGAAGGCTCATATCCGTAATCGGTGTGAAATACATAATTGATATTGTTGCAGAGGGGGAGAATCTCGGGCGTATCTTCTATGCGGTTATCGCGATAGCGGCGGTGCTTATAATAAGCACTCTTCTTTCCTGGCTTTACAGAGAGTTTTTCTGGAATGTCGAAAAGGAAAAGGTACACTATAATCTTAATAAAACCCTCTACGAAAAAGCAAAGAATCTCGATCAGGAAAGCTATGACAATCCGGAGTTTTACAATAACTTCATCCTTACTATTGAGTCCTCGTCGGATAACATACAGAATCTTCTCGGCCTTGTGAGAAACTATGTGGGTAACCTTATCTCACTTCTTGCCGTTGCGGGTGTGCTTCTCACTATTGACCCGATATGCCTTGTGATTATCCTTGTTTTTATCGGCGGATTTCTTCCTCTCAGCCGTAAAATCGGTGATTTGCAGATGAAAAGAAGAATCGACAACACGAAGTATCACAGAAGAAGCGACTACTTTCAGCGTATCTTCTATCTTCAGGAATACTGCAAGGAGGTACGTATGAACGATATTTCTCCCATACTTATGGAGCGCTACAACGATGCGGCTGATGATGTTATAGAAAATCAGCGTAAGTACTGGAAGAAAATTTCCTCTCTTTATATGGTGCAGGAAACGGGTATTCAGATTTTAGGCTTTATGTTTGTGCTGCCTCTTTATCTCGGCTATTGTGTGCTCGTTAAGGAGAGTATAACTCCCGGTGATTTCGTTGCCGCCTTCAACGGAGCACATTCAATAGCGATTTCAATTAATTTCCTTACAGTGTGGGCGGTTGCCGTCTTCTCCGAGAGAGGCAAAATGATAGAAAAGTACCGTGAATTCATCAAAGCGGATTTCAGAATCCGTGATGGTGAAAAGAAGGCTGAAAAGAGTACTCCGAAGGAAATTAAAATTGAAAATCTTTCCTTTACCTACCCGGGTAACGATAAGCCCACTCTTAAAAATATCAATCTTACAATCAAGCCCTATGAAAAAATTGCACTCGTGGGCTATAACGGTGCGGGTAAGACTACTCTGACCAACCTTATTCTCAGGCTTTACGATGCCACCGACGGCGGAGTATATATCGACGGTGAGGATATAAGGGATGTTACTATCGAATCCCACCGTAACCGCTTTGCCGCAGTTTTCCAGGACTTCCAGCTTTTCTCGTGCAGTGTGGGCGAAAATGTGGCTCTCGACAGGGAGTATGATGAAGAAAAAGTAAAAGAGGCTCTTTCTCACAGCGGTTTTGATAAAAAACTGAAAAACGGTGTAAGGACCGAGCTGCTCCGAGAGTTTGACGATGAGGGACAGATGCTTTCCGGTGGTGAAAGTCAGAAGGTTGCGATTGCAAGAGCCTTCTATAAGGATTGTCCCTATGTAATTCTTGACGAGCCGAGTGCCAATCTTGACCCCGTTGCCGAATATAATCTTAATCAGGCTATGCTCAGTGCGGCGGCGCATAAAACAGTTATCTTCATTTCCCACCGTCTTTCCACAACGGTCAACGCCGACAGAATTTACGTTATGGAAAAGGGAGAAATCATCGAAAGCGGCTCTCACAGTGAGCTTATGGCAAAGGGCGGCACCTATGCTTATATGTTTAATCTTCAGGCGGAAAAATATAAAGAGCAATAATAAAAGACCGGGCAGCTGCCCGGTCTTTTTGCTTGTTTATTTAACCTTTACGCTCTTTACTGCACTCCATGCGGAATATACATAACCGCTGTCGGTCTTGATGTAGGTTCTTACCTTGAAGTAGTAGGTCTTGCCGCTTGTGAGACCTGTGATATCACAGCGTGTTGTGTCTGCCTTGAAGTTTGCATACTTCTTGAAGCCGCTGTCCTTGCTTGTTGAGTAATATACTGTGTATCCGGTTTCACCGCTTACATTACTATGATATACATAAGCCTTGCCCTTTGTCGCTGATGCGGTTACCTTTGTAAGCTCGGGTGTCTTTGTCTTGGTAGCGGTCTTAAGCAGTGCGTAAACGTCACTGTCATAAACCTTGCCTGCACTTGTCTTTCCGTAGGAAACAACTCTGAAGGTATATTTTGTACCTGCGTAGAGCTTGCTTACCGTAAGAGAAGTACCCTCTGTTGTGCCCGCCTTAACGTAAGCCTTCTTTGAGGGGCTGTAGCGGTAAACAGTGTAGCCTGCCGCACCGGGTACTGCTGACCAGCTGAGCTTAACAGAGCTTGTTGTCTGTGAAGCTGACTTAACTGTTGCAGGCTTATCTGTCTTGATGTAGAAATAAACATTCTTTGAGCCGGAGTAGTTTCCGATGAAGGATACCTTAACAGTATAGCGACCGATACCGCTTCTCTTTGAAGCAACAGTAAGCTTATAGTCGCGGTTTTTAACAAGCACATTTCCCTCGACATCTTTAACTGTTACCTTGGGAGTTTTGTTTTTACCGTTATAAACATAGTTGGTTGTTGAAAGACTTACCGAACCGACTGCAGAAACCGTTCTTGTTCTCACGTCTTCGCAATATATACATTTTTCAGTTACATAGCCATTCTCTGTGAAGGTGGCTGCTTTTGAGTCTCCGTCGCTGATGTTTCTGTAGTCGTGTTCATTTTCAAAAGGAATAACCTCATGTCCGCTTATCCACGCATCGCATACTTCACAGTACTCACCTGCAGTATATCCGTCAACGCCGCAGGAGGAAGCTGTTGCATCCTTCTGAGCTACGGAATGCTCGCCTGCAATAACTCCCTGCAAACCGTTACCTGAAATCATACCCTGACGCCAGGTGTCAGTTTCATTCTTTTCATTTTGAGAAAGCTCGGATTTTTAAGTATTTCTTTACCCTGCAAGTCATACCGCCGTAACTGTCTCTGTATTCCTGCGTGTTAAGTACGCCGTCAAAATCAAGTAACAAAACTTTTATTTCAGTTTCTCCTTATCATTTTTCAACTCATTCTCAATCCACGCCATAAGAAGGTTAACTATTCTTTCCTGCTGATTTTCAGTAAGCTCCACACCCAACGGCACCCTGTACCACTTATTAAGACATCCTCGACAGCAGCAGGCACAGGCGTGCTGAGCAAAGTCGGATCGTAGCCATGTCGT
>JAZULG010000137.1:0-2240 GCA_045603005.1 Acutalibacteraceae bacterium | reverse complement strand
GCAGAAATCGCAGAGCTTTATAAATTACACGCAGGAGTTCTTGAAAGCGTATATCCCACCAAGGCTAAGGAGGATAAGGGCGAAATCCCCACCTTCTCATCTGACCTCAAGTGTGACATCGCTCCCGCTAAGAAGACCGTAAGACCTAAGGTGCTTATCCCCGTATTCCCCGGCACAAACTGCGAATACGATTCAGCCCGTGCAGTTGAAAAGGCAGGCGCACAGGCTGAAATCTTCGTTATCAGAAACCTCACTGCAGAGGACGTTGCAAAGAGCGTTGAAGGCTTCTCCGCTAAGGTTAAAGAAGCACAGATGATATTCATCCCCGGCGGCTTCTCAGGCGGTGACGAGCCCGACGGCTCAGCTAAGTTTATCACTGCTTTCTTCCGCAACCCTGCAGTAAAAGAGGCAGTTACCGACCTTCTCGATAACCGTGACGGTCTTATGTGCGGTATCTGTAACGGCTTCCAGGCTCTTATCAAGCTCGGTCTTGTACCCTACGGTAAGATTATCGACACAGATGAAAGCTGTCCCACACTTACCTTCAACAACATCAGCCGCCACCAGTCAAGAATCGTACACACACGTATCGCATCAACAAAGTCACCCTGGCTCAGTCTTATGAATGTGGGCGATATCGTTAATGTACCCATCTCACACGGTGAAGGTAAATTCCTCGCTTCTAAGGAGCTTATCGACGAGCTCGCTAAGAACGGGCAGATTGCTACTCAGTACGTTGACCTTGATGGTAACGCTACCGCAGATATCGACTTCAATCCCAACGGCTCACTTTGTGCCATTGAAGGTATCACCTCACCCGACGGCCGTGTATTCGGTAAGATGGGTCACAGTGAAAGAATCGGCGACGGTCTTAACAAGATCGTACCCGGTGAATACGATATCCGTATTTTTGAGGCAGCGGTGAAATATTTTAATAAATAAGCAAGAAAAAATTAGAAATTTTTTTTGAACACTTTTTTTCAAAAAAGTGTTGCCTCGCGGCGAGCAAAGGACAATGCGCAATGCGCAGACCCTCCCGACGGCTTCGCCGCCACCCTCCCTTTCAAGGAGGGCAAGGCTACGGTTTGCACCTTCGGTGCAATTATAACGCAATCGCTGGTGAGGCTTTACGAAGCGGAAAGAAACAGTCCGCCGAGCAAGTAAGCATAAAAGTTCTTTTGATTCTTTTCTTACGAAGAAAAGAATGCCCTCGCGGCGAGAAAAGAAAGAAAACCACGGAGTAACCCTTCGTGGTTTTTTGCATATCAAAATACTTTTTCCGAAAAATCAAAGGTTACAATTGAATTATTTTTGTCAAACGCCCCATCTTTTTCGTGTTTTTGGCCTTCGTTTGTTCACATTTGTTCAAAGTTTTTTAATATTTTTATGAATTTACTATTGACAAAATAAATAAAATGATGTAAAATGAAGACACCTAGAAATAGGAATATTACAAGGAGGTACATCATAATGCAGAAACTTGCAGATTGGCTCAACGCAGCAGTAGAAGCTGGCGAAGGCACAAACGGTGATGCTCTCAGAGCTCTCCTCGCTAACCTTGCTAAGGCTATCATCGCTCTTCTTGATGCTCTTGGAGAGTGGCCCATCGACGTTGAATAATTTATAACTTAAATTTTCAACCCGATTAACTTTATCAGTTTAACTGAAATCTAATAAGGAGGACCTAATAATGCAGGCAATTATTGACTTCATTAAGGAGGCTATCGCAGCTCTTCTTAAGCTTCTTGGTATCGAAGCAGACGAAGAATTCGCAGATAACGTTGAATCCGCAGTTAAGGACGTTGTTGACTACGGTAAAGACGCAGCAGCTGAATAATTATCAGCAAACATAATTATAGTATAGTATAGTATAATTAAAGACCACCCCTTTTCGGGTGGTTCTTTTTTATTATTTTTTCAATATTTTCCTTTACGGCATTGACATTGTCTTAATATTTTGTTAAAATATAGACACTGCGGCGCAGTCCGTAACTCATCGGTTAAACCGAAATATAAACAGGAGGTAATATAGCAATGACAGAAGATATCAAGGCACTCATCAATGCATGGCTTGGCGTTCTCGTTGATTTTCTCAGACTTGTTGGTCTTGAGGACCTCGCTGACGATCTTGCAAGCAAAATCGTTATGCCCCTCTAATTAAATGAAAAAGACGCTGTATCCGATGAGGATACGGCGTTTTTGTTTTGCGCCCTCTCAGTCACAACCTGACGGTTGTGCCA
>JAZULG010000136.1:0-6223 GCA_045603005.1 Acutalibacteraceae bacterium | reverse complement strand
CCTCAACACTGACGTTTCCGCCCACAAAATTAAAAACATCAAGAAAAGCTGCATTGGAATAGTCCCCTTCAACGGTAAGCTCCCTGCTTTTGTAGCTTTGTCCGCCACGGATATAAAGAATGTTATCGTCCTTCCACGAAGCGACAACGCCAAATGTGCCCATAGCCTCAAGAGTCATATCAATATAGCTACGGCTTTCGACTTTTCCATTGAGATGTATTTCGCTGTCACCGTCACACAAAGGCAGTGCGAAAAGCAAACCGCTTATAAACTGACTGCTTATATCTGCCGCAACCTTATATATACCTGACGTCAGCTTGCCTCTTATCCGAAGCACGCCATAGGTATTTTCATAGTAAAGTCCCTTTTGCCTTGCTATATTCTCATAGACCGTCATCGGTCTTTCCATAAGCCTGACGCTTCCGCTGAAGGTGCTTTCCTTATCTGAAAGAAGAGCAACAGGCAAAAGAAATCGAAGCGTACTTCCGCTTTCGCGACAGAAATAATCTGCTCCTGAGAATTTTTCAGGCGAGACACCTCTGATTTTAACAAAGTCCTTACCTCTTGTTATTTCTGCACCCATTTTTTCAAGGCAATCAAGAGTAGCAAGAATATCCTCACTGTATGAAATATTGCTTATCAGGCTTTCCCTCTCAGAAAGTCCCGCACAGATGAGAAAGCGGTGAGCCATACTCTTTGATGGTGGTGCCGTTACCTCACCTGAAATAAGTGAAGGTTTTATTTTCACTGTCATTTTATCACTTCTTTAAATAATCAATAAGAAAATCTATCGCTCTGAGGTATCCGTCAGTACCGAGGCCGGTTATGGTTTTAACCGCCGCAAGACGGATGTAGCTTATCTGACGGAAAGCCTCTCTTTCCTCAACCTTTGAAATGTGAACCTCAACGGTAGGAATCATTACGGATTTAACTGCATCAAGAATAGCAACCGACGTGTGGGTATATGCACCCGGATTTATTACTATACCGTCAATATTACCGTAAGCCTGCTGAATTTTATCAACAAGACAGCCTTCGTGATTTGACTGATAGCATTCGCACTCAACTGCTTTTTCTTTACAGTACCTTTCAATTTTTGCTATAAGGTCAGAGTAGGTCTCTCTGCCATAGTGGTCAGGCTCACGGATACCGAGCATATTGAGATTCGGACCATTTATTATAAGTATTTTCATCTTAACTTCTCCAGAATTTTATTTACCGAGTTATCAATGTTTCCGTCAACACAGATTTCTTCATCTGCCGAGGAAACGTAGATTTCATATCTTTCCTCAAAGCATTTTTTCAAGGCTTCATAATCACTCGAAAGAGGCCTGTCTTCGGTGGGAATTATATCCTCAAGAGGACGGTTGAGAAAGAAAAGCCTGCCGTTTTGCCTTAAAGCATCAACGTTTTCTTTTCTGAGCACCGCTCCGCCGCCGGTTGCTATAATCATACCGTTTTTCTTTGCCGCCTCTTTAACGGCAAGGCTTTCGACATCCCTGAAATAAGCTTCACCCTTTTGGGCAAATATATCCGAGATAACACCGTACTGCGAAACGATCATATCATCGGTATCAATAAAGCTTTTATTCATCCTCCCGGCGAGGGCCTTTCCGATTGTGGTTTTGCCGCTTCCCGGCATACCGATAAGTACGATATTACGCTTTTCCTTCAGAAGCTCATCATATATTTCATCACATAATTCTTCCGTCGCAAGCTCCTTACCTGTAAAAAGCGAGCAGGCAAGAATCGCCTGATAAACAAGCATATAAAGACCGTTTACTGCTTTTATACCCTTATTTTCCGCTTCAAGACAAAGTCGGGTTTTAATAGGGTTATATACAACGTCAGTTATACCTGAAATACTGCTAAAGCCGCAAAGGTCAATCACACATCCGTCAGAGTCCGGATACATTCCAACAGGGGTTGTGTTTATTATAAAATCAGCATCAGCGTGAAGCTTATATACATTTTTATAATTTACCTCTCCGCTTCTCGAAACAATAATAATTTCTTCTGCACCGAGATTTTCAGCAACAGCTTTGGCAGTACGGGAGGTGCCGCCGCTTCCGAGAATGAGCACCTTTTTACTCTTATAATCAAAGCCTGCTTTTTTCGTAAGAGCTCTGAGACCGCCAAAATCGGTATTATAGCCGTAAAGTCTTCCGTCACGGTTGACAACAGTATTCACTGCGCCGATTTTTTTCGCAAAGGGATCGATATAATCAAGGTACGGAATGACCGCACTCTTATAGGGTACTGTAACATTTATTCCGAGAAAATCTCTTTCCTTCATAAAGCGGTCAATATCGCCCTCAGGGATTTCTCTGAGCTCATAGGTATAGTCAGCTATTTTTTCGTGTATTACCTTAGAAAAGCTGTGCCCGAGCCTTTCACCGATAAGTCCGTATTTCATTTTAATCACATCCGAGATAATCCGTTCCGAAACGGGTAATAAGAAGGTCACAAAGTACAAGAGCCGTAACACTGTCAACAACAGCTCTTGCTCTATGTATAATTGCAGGGTCATGTCTGCCCTTTATTTCGAGCTGAGCTTCTTCCATCGACTTCATATCAACCGTATTCTGCTTTTTGAATATTGAGGGCGTAGGCTTCACGACAAGATTGAAGGTTATAGGCATACCGTTGGTAATACCTCCGTTGATACCGCCGTTATTATTGGTAGCGGTGGCAATTTTTCCGCCGCTGACAGTAAAGGAATCATTAGCCTGACTACCCTTAAGCGTAGCAAATTCAAAGCCTCTGCCGAATTCAACCCCCTTAACTGCAGGTATTGAAAACAGAGCGTGAGAAAGCATACCCTCAACAGAGTCAAACCAAGGCTCACCTACTCCCTCAGGCATACCTATTACTGCAGTTGATAAAATACCGCCCACACTGTCACCCTCAGCCTTTATGCCTTCTATATATGAAAGCATTTCCTTGCGTCTTTCTTCGCAAAGAACGGGCATATCAAGGGTATCAAGCAATGCAATATCCTCACTGATATTATCAAATTCTCTGTCGGCTATATCCCCGCAGCGGGAAATATGAGTACCGATATAAATACCCTTGCTTCTGAGGGAGGATATAGCTATTGCACCCGCAGCAACCAAGGGGGCAGTAAGTCTTCCCGAAAAATGACCACCGCCTCTGTAATCCTGAAAGCCGTGTTATTTACACTCTGCGGTATAATCCGCATGACCCGGTCTTGCAAGATAACGTGTAAGAGAATAATCCTTGCTTTGTGTATTGCCGTTTTCAATCATAAGACAAACGGGAGTTCCCGTGGTTTTACCTTCAAAAACGCCGCTGAGTATTTTTACCTTATCCGCTTCACGTCTCGGCGTGGATATGCTGTTTATCCCCTTACGCTTTTCCATCTGTGAAGCGATGAATTCTTCATCTACGGTAATTCCGGGAGCTATGCCGTCAATAACACAGCCGATTGCTTCACCGTGGCTCTCACCGAAAAGCGTTACGGTAAAATTGTTTCCTATGGTGTTTTTCATTTTTTTCACACCCTTATATAAGATTCATTATTTCCTTCACTGTCAGCTCTTCAAAATAAAAGGAGCCGATTTCATCGCATTTTACAACGGTTATCTTTTCACCCCCCGACTTTTTGTCGTGGGATATTATCTCTTCAACCCTTTCACGGTCAAAGACATATTCAGTGGGTAGTCCGATATTTTTAATTACGGCAATTACATCATTTTTTATTTTATCACCGCACATCGGTATAATGCCTAAAGCTACACATTCACCGTGAAAAAGCTCGCCGTTAAGTGTTGTTTCTATACCGTGGCCGATTGTATGACCGAAATTAAGGCTCTTGCGAAGTCCCGCTTCCTTTTCATCCTCTTCTACAACTCTCTTTTTTATAAGCAGTGAAAGCTCGATAATTTTATCAATATTATCAAGGTAGCTTTCATTTCTGAACATCTCAAAAAGCTCTTTGTTGAAATTCATACCCATTTTAAGGCTTTCTGCAAGTCCGTTTTTTATCATTCGCTCAGCCAGAGTTGAAAGAACATCCGGATCAATAATAACTTTTTTCGGTTGATAAAAGGCTCCGATGATGTTTTTTACACCGTTAAGGTCAATGGCAGTCTTTCCGCCGATAGAGGAATCAACCTGAGAAAGAACAGTAGTCGGGATATTGTAAAAATCAATACCTCTCATATAGGTTGCCGCAGCAAAGCCGGACATATCACCGACCACTCCGCCGCCTACTGCAATAACGGCATCCTTTCTTGTGAAGGAATACTCAAGCAGCTTTTCACAGATAGCTTTATATGTATCGAAGTTTTTACTCTGTTCACCCTGAGGGAAGGTATATATATAGCTTTCGCCGAACTGCGAAGCAACACATTCAGCATATTCGCATGGTACACCTGAATCGGTAACCACAAGCACCTTGCCCTTTATGCCGAAAAGCTCACCAACCTTTTTTATGACACCCCTCTCAAGTACAATGTCATAGCTGTGAGCGCCTAAGCCTATGGGAATTATCATAATTTTCGCCTCAAATCTTACAGTTATCCTTAAAGGTACCGACCATTTTAAGGTTGTCACAGCATTCGCCGAGCTCATCAAGCATATACATACCTCTCTTGCTCTGAAGGTCACCTGTGATTTCAACATAGAAATAGTAGGTCCAGATAAGATCCTTCATTGCACGGCTCTTGATGCTTCTCATTGAATATCCGTGGTGACCGATTACATTTATCGCATGAGCAAGGGCTCCCGCTTTATCAGGTACGGTAAAAACAATAATTGAGTGGTCACGCTTCTCTTTGCAGAGAGTACGGGAAAGAACAACAAATCGGGTTGTGTTGTTGCTTGCCTCGTTGATGTTTTCTCTGATAACGTCAAGCCCGTAAAGATCGGCTGTTTCTCTGCTTGCAATTGCCGCAACGGAAGGATCGTTAAGGTCGGCAACGTACTTTGCCGCTCTCGCAGTGTTTTCGCAGCTTTCACTCTTATAGCCTTGATTACGGATAAAGTTTGCACACTGGTCAAGCGCCTGCTGATGTGATACAACCTTGACAATGTCCTTTTCAGTTGTACCCTTTAATCCGATAAGATTGTGTCTTACATCAAGACTGTATACACCGTTTACGAAAAGAGAGCCTGAAAATATAAGGTCAATTGTCTGTCCGACCTCACCCGCACGGCTGTTTTCAATGGGAATTACGGCGCAGTCACACTCCCCTTTTTCAACCGCCTCATAAGCAGCCTTGAAATCGGGATAGGATATTCTGTTTCCGTCGGGAAAAATCCTGCCCGCCGCAATATGGGCAAAAGCTCCCTCAACTCCGCTGTAAGCGATATTTGCTCCTTTTACAATACGGCGCTGATAGCTTTTGGAGATGTTCATCGTGCTTCTGATATAAGGCACGTAAAACTCTCTTATTTCATCGTTTTCAACATAGGACTGAGCGTTTTTTATAATTGCATCCTCTCTTGCACCGTCAAAAATAGGCAGACCTCTCTCTTTTTTATATTCTGCTATTTCTCTGACAGCCTCCATTCTCTTTTCAAACAGAGCTGCTATCTCTTTATCAACCTGATTTATTGTTTCTCTTGCTTTATTAAGCTTTTCCATAGTTTTACCTCAAATTAATCCGTATTCTTTTGCAAGCTCCTCAAATTTGGGAAGTGAACGGAGAATCATATCTGTGCTTACACAGTAGGAAAGACGTACATAGCCCGGAAATCCGAAGGAATCACTGGGGACAAGAAGAAGGTCGTATTTCTTTGCGGTCTCGCAGAACTCCGTTGCACTCTCAACGGGACTCTTTACAAACAGATAAAAGGCTCCGTCGGGCTTGGCGGTTTTAAAGCCGTACTTTTCAAAGGCCTCAAGAAGGATATCACGGTTCTTTTTGTAAACGGAAATATCTCCTGTTTTACCTACGCATTTTCTTATAACAAACTGCATCATCGAAGGAGCACAGACATAACCGAGTGAGCGTCCCGCACCGCATACCGACTTATAGATAAGACCGAAATCCTCTACCTCATCGGGAACAAGAATATATCCTATTCTGTCACCGGGAAGTGAAAGAGACTTACTGTAGGAATAGCAGACGATGGTGTTTTTGTAGTAATTTGTAAGGAAGGGTACGGTAACATCACCGTAGACAAGCTCACGGTAGGGCTCATCGGAAATAAGGAAGATTGCCTTGCCGTATTCCTTCTGCTTTCTCTCAAGAAT
>JAZULG010000135.1:0-3310 GCA_045603005.1 Acutalibacteraceae bacterium | reverse complement strand
CCCTTTGCGGTTGAAAGCTGTCTTTCAGGTGTATGCGAGAGAGTAAGCAAGGATAATCTTCTCTGGTACAGAAAGAGCTTCACTCTCACCGATGATTTTAAGCGTATGAGAGTGCTTCTTCACTTTGAGGCAGTTGACTGGAAGACAAAGGTTTACGTAAACGGCGAAAAGGTGGGTAAGCACATCGGCGGATACAACCCCCTCTGCTTCCACATCACCGATTACCTTAATGACGGCGAAAACGAGCTTGTTGTCAAGGTATGGGACCCCACAGATGAGGGCTGGCAGAACAGAGGTAAGCAGGCAAGCGAATCTCACGGCTTCTGGTACACCTCCACCTCAGGTATCTGGCAGACCGTATGGCTTGAGGGTGTAAACGAAAGCTATATTTCATCCTATAAGCTTACTCCTGATATTGACGAGGGTATTATTGCAATCAAGACCGACATCAAGGGTGAGGGTACGCTTAAAATTAAGATTTTCGACGGCGAGACTGTTGTTAACGAGGCTGAAATCAGTGCAGATGCAAAGGTATCAGTACCTGATGCAAAGCTCTGGAGCCCTGAAAGCCCCTTCCTTTATGATTTCGTACTCACTCTTACCAAGGACGGTGCAGAGGTTGACTCAGTAAAGGGCTACTTCGGTATGAGAAAATTCTCTATCGGTGAATACGGCGGATATGCACGCCTCTTCCTTAACAATGAGCCTTATTTCCAGAGAGGACTTCTCGATCAGGGCTACTGGAGCGACGGTCAGATGACACCTCCCACAGAGGAAGCAATGATTTACGATATTCAGAAGATGAAGGATTTAGGCTTCAATATGCTTCGTAAGCATATCAAGGTTGAGTCACACAGATGGTATTACCTCTGCGACAAGATCGGTATGCTCGTATGGCAGGATATGGTAAGCGGCGGTAAGGCACTCAATCTCTTCCACGCAGGTGTACTTCCCAACATTCAGGGTACACTCAATCCTCTCCTTTATATGTCAAAGAAGGACAATGCTTACAGTACCTTCAACAGAGACAAAATTGAGTGGAGAACTCAGTTCGAGGAAGAGTATGAGGAAATGATTGATAATCTTTACAACTTCACTTCTATCTGCTGCTGGGTACCCTTCAATGAGGGCTGGGGACAGTTTGATGCCAAGAGAATTGGCGACTGGACAAAGGAAAAGGATCCCTCACGCTTCTGCGACCATGCAAGCGGATGGTACGATCAGAAGGGTGCAGACTTCAGAAGTATGCACAAGTACATTCTTCCCGTTATCCTTCCCAAGTATGACGGCAGACCTATCGTACTGAGTGAATTCGGCGGCTACAGCCACAATATTCAGGGTCACGTATGGAACTATCAGAAGAGCTTCGGCTATCAGATGTATAAGAGCAAGGATACTCTGACAGAGGCATACAGAAAGCTTCACGAAAAGCAGATTATTCCCAACATAAAGAAGGGACTTTCCGCAACGGTTTACACTCAGGTTTCCGACGTTGAATTTGAGGTTAACGGAATGCTTTCCTATGACCGTGAGCTTGTAAAACTTCACGAGGACGTAGTGAAAGAACTCAATGCAAAAATGACCTATTAACATAAATAAGCACTGCACCCGATGATGCGGTGCTTATTTTAAATATGAGAGGTGAAAAAATGGCAGATAAGGGCTACACAAAGCTTAAGCTTTTATACATAAAGGACTATCTTGAAAAAAATAGTGATGAGGAAAACCCTATAAGCGTTGAGCAGATAATTGAAATGCTGAGTGAAAAGGGGATAAGCTGCGAACGAAAATCTGTTTACAGTGACGTAAAAACACTTAAGGAATACGGTGTTGATATATGTGCGGCGCGTTTTCCGAAAACGGGCTACAGTATTCTTTCCAGAGATTTCGAGCTTCCCGAGCTGAGACTTCTTATCGATGCGGTACAGGCGGCAAGCTTTATTACGCAAAAAAAATCCAAAGAGCTTATCAAAAAGATAGGCACTCTTTGCAGTGAGAACCAGAGAAAGCTTATTGAGGGTCAGGTTTACATTGATAACCGTGTAAAGTGCAAAAATGAAGAAATCTATTATAACATAGATATTCTCAACAGAGCCATTCAGAAGAAAAAGCAGGTGTGCTTTACTTATCAGAAAAGAGTTATGGCGGAGGGGGAAGAAAGCTATACTCTTTATGAAAGAGAGCATTGTGTCAGCCCCTATGCACTTATATGGAGTAATGACCATTATTATCTTGTTGCAAATAACGATAAATACGATAATCTTATGCATACAAGAATTGACAGAATGAAAAAGGTTGAAATCACCGATTTCCCCGCAAGAGATTTCAGTGAGGTTTCACCCTACAAGCATTTTTTTGATTCAGCCGATTATTCAGGTAAAATCTTCAATATGTTCAGCGGTGACACACAGAGGCTTGAGCTTTGCTGCGATAACTCGATCATAGAGGAAATTCTTGATCGCTTCGGTTCAGAGGTTACCCTGAAAAAAGCCAATCGGGAAGGACACTTTACTCTTTCAACAAAATGCGTTGTAAGCGAAGGTCTTGTTTCTTGGATTATGCAGTTCGGACCGAAAATTGAGGTTCTTTCTCCCAAAAAGCTTCGCGAAGATGTAAGAGACAGGGCTGATGAAATAATAAGACTTTACAGATTCTAAAAATTTTCTCCTCTTTGAAAAAAAGAGGAGATTTTTTTCTTGCGGACTATTGACAAAAAGCAACGGCAGTGTTAAAATTCTTATAATTTAAACTGCTAAACTTTAAAGCGATAAAGCGAAATGATAAAAATGCATATCGGAAATTGCTGCTTTTTCATTGACCTTTTTTCGTCAAGGGTGTATAATTCATAATTATCTTTTACCGTAAAACAAGTAAAAAGAAAGTCAAGGGTGATATTATGGTATCAATGGAAATGTATGATCTGGGAGCTAAAAGCTCTGTAATAAGAGAGATTTTTGAATACGGCAAAAAAAGAAAGGCTGAAATAGGAGCTGAAAACGTATACGATTACAGCCTCGGCAATCCCAGTGTACCTGCTCCTGAAATTGTTAACGAAACGATCCGTGAGCTTACGGAAAATATGCTTTCAACAGACCTTCACGGATACACATCTGCGGTGGGTGATAATGAAACACGCAAGGCTATAGCCGATGACCTTAATAAGCGTTTCGGCACTTCCTTTACGATGAATAATTTATATATGACCTGCGGTGCGGCTGCATCTCTGTGCATAACCTTCAGAGCTCTTGCTGAGAGGGACGATGAAATAATAATTTTTGCTCCTTATTTCCCCGAATATAAGGTGTTTATC
>JAZULG010000134.1:0-2244 GCA_045603005.1 Acutalibacteraceae bacterium | reverse complement strand
TCAGAGGCAGGTCCGATGTCAAGAAAAGATATTATGGATTATTATAATACCTTCTCTTGTGTAATAACTGCTGATGAATCCGTAAGCTTCAAAAACTGCGCAACATTCAATATTCCCGTTCTTGCTTCTGACAGCGACAAGCTCGGATTCAATCTTTGGGTATTTGACTCAGGCGATTATGATGAGGATGATCCGAGACACTATGACAGAGTTCGTACCGAGCAGATTGAGTGGTATAAGGAAACCTCCGCAAAGCTTAAGTCTGATAACGGCGGAGAAAAAGTCAATTCAGTTGTATTTCAACATATAATTGTTCCCGAAATCTATGATGTACTTAAAAAGGTTGATTCAAAACAGCCTTATGCAATTGAGCATATTTATAATGAAGACGAATATTATGCCTTCGACCCCGAAAATGTGAACTACGGCACTCTCAACGAAAAGCCCTGCCCCGGATATTATAACGACGGTCAGTTTGATGCTTTGATTGAAAACGGCGATGTGCTTGCGATGTTTACAGGTCACGACCACACAAATGCCTTCGGTGTAAGAAATCAGGGGATTGATATCTTTACCTCTCCCATGACCCGTTACAAAGGTCTGGCTTACACAACTCAGTACGGTTACCGTGTTGTTGAAATTGATGAAAATGATACTTCAACCTATGATACAAGAGTTGAGCGTCTTTATGATGTTTTTGATTTTGATTATATAGAAACCGCAAAAGAAAACGGCGATAAATATTCCAAGAGAATTGCTTTTGAGCTTGCGGTAAAGGGCAGTGTTCAGGAAAGCTTTATGAAGCTTTATCAATCCGTTGTTGAACTCATCACAGACAGAAAAGTTACATATCCGCATTAACCGGAAATATATTAATAAAACAATTAAGGAGCAATATAGTGTGAGTGAGTTTTTTAAGTTTGACCCTGCAGTTTTTGCAGTGGATAAATCTTATCAAATTATGATGCCCTGTGAAAAAGCCGGCCTATTCTTTGTTAAGGTTAGGGATAAATTTTATTATGATGAATCCAACGGTATTATGCGTTCAAGAAATGAGATACACAGGGTTGAGGTGCCTATGGATGAACTGGATGAAGCCGGGGAATACACTGTCTGCATCCGACCTGTTATTGAAAGAAAGCCGTATTTCACCGAAACCGAAGAAGTACTGGAAAAAAGATATAAATTCTGTCCCATACCCGAAAAGGGTATAAGAGCTTACCACATCTCTGATGCTCATAATCTTATCAAAGAGCCCGTAAGGGCTGCGGAAACTTTCGGTGATATTGATTTTCTCATTTTAAACGGAGACGTTATCGAACACAGCGGTGACCCTTCAAAATTTATTAACATATACGAAATATGCTCACTTTTAATGAAAGGTGAAAAACCCTGCATATTCTCAAGAGGTAACCACGATTTAAGAGGTGATTTTGCAGAGAAATTTGCCGATTACACTCCCAGTTACTTGGGTAATACATATTACAGCTTCCGCCTCGGTAATATATGGGGAATACTGCTTGACTGTGGCGAAGATAAGCCCGACGATCACGAAGAATACGGCTTTACCGTTGCCTGCCATGCTTTCAGGGAACGCCAGACTGAATTTTTGAAGAAGATAATCAAAAACAAAGAAAATGAATATGAGTTCAAGGGTATTAAGCATAAGCTTGTGATTTCTCACAATGCCTTTACTCACAGATATAACCCTCCTTTTGATATAGAGCAGGATATTTTCGCTGAATGGGCAAGACTTTTAAGAGAGAATGTTAAGCCTGAGGTTATGATTTGCGGCCATGCACACGAACTCAACGTCTATTATCCTGAAAATACTGAGTGGAACACTAACGGGAGTATAAGCCCTGTGGTAATAGGCAGCACAGTTGAAAAGGATGATGAAAATTATTTTGCGGGCTGCGGATATATTTTTAACCAAGATGAGATTAAGCTCATATTCACAGACAGTAACGGCAAAATAATAAAAGAAGAAACTGTGTAACAGAACAGTCTGATCAAAAACAGCAGGAAACATCCGCAAGATGTTGCCGTAATAGAAATCTTCAATGATATTTGATATTATGTATTTCTCTGTGTCTGATGAAATATATTAGAGTACGAAATATAGAATATGTATTACCGGAGAACTGCTTGTGTTATACACACCTGCACCATAGTGAGTATTCATAACACAAGTGAATACTCACTTTTCTTTTTTGCATTTCCTCATAGTTAAATTTAATATGA
>JAZULG010000133.1:0-2539 GCA_045603005.1 Acutalibacteraceae bacterium | reverse complement strand
ATTCTTAATCTTGAATTTTCACAGACACCCACAGAGGCTATTTATCTTTACAGCTCTGTGGCGGGTACTGTTGAATATGATGCCGATATTACCGTAGACGCAAGCATTACCGCAGAGGCTGACGGATATTACGGTATATGTGCATTTGACGGTGGTAATCTCAGGGCGACTTTCAACGGAACTGAGTTTGATGCTGTCAGCGGACAGACCGAAGCAACTCTCAACGCCGATAAGCTTGGCAGATACCGTTGCGAGGTAACCTTCAAGGACGGCAAAAAAGAAAAGTCTGAAACTGTAGATGTGCTTCATCTTCATACAGGCGGTACTGCCACCTGCAACAAAAAGGCAGAATGTACAATTTGCGGAATGGAATACGGCAGCTTTGCCGCCTGCAATTACGAAGAGGTTGTAACCAAGGCAACAACCTCAAAGAACGGCAAAATCGAAACAAAATGCTCCGCCTGCGGTGATGTATCAAGCACAAAGACAATCGCAAAGATAAGCTCCGTCACCCTCTCAAATGAAAACTACATCTACGACGGCAAAAACAAGACTCCCAAGGTAACCGTAAAGGATGCCGACGGTAAGACTCTTGTCAAGAATACAGACTATAAGCTTACTGTTGCTTCAAAGAGAAGAGGTATCGGCAGATACACTGTTAAAGTAACCTTCATCGGTAACTATAGCGGTACAAAGAACGTTTACTTCTACATAAAGGCAGGCAAGCCCGCAACAGTCAAGTCTGCTTCGCAGACAACTTCATCAGTTAAGCTCAGTTGGTCAGCGGTACCCGGCGCTTCAGGCTATACTGTTTACCGCTACAGCCCCTCAAAGAAGGCTTACGTCAAGGCAGGCACAACAGAAGGAACATCACTTACAGTAAAGAAGCTCTATGCAGGTACAAAGTATACCTTCAGAGTTGTTTCCTACGGCAAAACAAGTGCAGGCAAGGTTTATGACAGTGACGTTTACGCACTGCTCAAGACCGCAACCAAGACAAAGACCCCTGAGCTTACAAAGGTAACCGCATCCTCCACAAAGGGTAAGGCTTATGTATATCATAGTAATGTAAGCGGTGAAACCGGCTACACAGTATACTACTCAACCAAGAAGGACAGCGGCTTCAAGAAGTATGCAAACTTCAAGGCAGACACAACACGCTGTGATATCACAGGTCTTACAAGCGGCAAGACCTACTACTTCAAGGTAAGAACATACATCACCACAAACAGCGGTTATGTATATTCCGCATGGAGTGCAGTAAAGAGCGTGAAGGTTAAATAAAGCTTATATAAAGCTGTCGGGCTGTAGAGAAAGGGCAAAACAATGCAAAAAATGGTCGGGATTCGATGTTCTGACCATTTTCCTTTGTATTTTTGCTTTTAATTTTTGCGGTTCATTCAGTATATCTATGCGTTGTTGCTCTTGTGCATTTATCGACAGTCTGGGGGCAGAGGAAAAATCCTCTGCCTTTTTATTTATCAAAAAATGTAAGACATCGACTACTGATTATCTCTGTATTTTTCCGCCTGAAGATTAAACATATAAGCATAGGTGCCGCCCTTTGCCATAAGCTCACTGTGAGAGCCGCTTTCGATGATTTTATCCGTGGTGAAAAAGGCAGTACGGCTGAGCATCTGTCTTGTCTGCAATATAAAATTCAACAGGACAAGAAACGTCTTGAAGAAATCAAAAGTCAGGTTGAAAAGGAAGAGATTCATTATGACAATATCCATACTATACACAAAACATTTATGGAGATAGACAGTATAGGTAAAAAGTCTATAACGGGTAAGGTTACGGTTTCTGCAAAGGATTTTGAAGATTTAAGTACAATGGCAAAGCAATCCGTTGCGGAGAAAAGAAAAATATTTGACCTTGAGCGTGAAAACAAAAGGCTTCGGGAAGTAAATTGGGATTTACAGAGCCGAATAAATAGACTCAGTGAAAGACTTTACGAGCTTGAAGAAATATGTGCTCCCTATCTGAAAGCCTTGAAGCTGATGCCCGAAAAGGTAAAGAGCTTCTTTGAGGAAATCTTCGAAACCGGCCGGGAAGAAAATATTATCAGGCAAAAAAATAAAAACGAAAGGAACAGGTAAATGAATAATAAAGTATTTGACAGCATTATTATCTCAAAATGTCCGCCAAAGGATGCAAGCATCACATTAGGTTACACCCTTGAAAAGGACGGCAAGCTTTATTATATGGACGGTGAAAACCGTGTATGTCTTACTGAAATTTTTGCTAATACTATAAATTCAGTTGTAGATTTGGTGGAAAGTACAATCAGATATGATGCTAATTGTAATTAAAAAATTCTTAATTGATGAAACGAAAACGCTATGCTATAATGAAAACTGTAAACAGCGGAATATAGTGCGGTTGTTTTCGGAAAAGGAGGTAAATTTTGAAACAACGCATATATAACGCAGCTTTGTATTGCAGACTTTCCCGTGACGACGAGCTTTACGGTGAAAGCTCAAGCATAAGCACTCAAAGAAAAATGCTCCGTGATTATGCAACGGAACAAGGCTTT
>JAZULG010000132.1:0-6330 GCA_045603005.1 Acutalibacteraceae bacterium | reverse complement strand
GCTGACAATATATCCCACAGGCATACCCATTGTAACGGTACGGTGACCGTTGCAGAACTGTCTGTCGTCATACATCTTGAAGCGGGGACCCATTGAATGGTCACGTACGGTAAAAGCGTAAACGATTGCATCTCCCGACTGAATCTCATTACGCAGGAATTCGTCGAAGTTATCCTTGTATACACACTTGCCGGAAACGGCACACTTGAAGCAGCCGAGACAGCCGCCCTTTATGGGGTACTCGGCAATATTTACCACTTTGCACTTCATCGGTACTGCGGCGGCAAAGCGCTTTATCATAGCCTTAAGCTGTGTATCCTCCGCTCCTGCATCGGTAACAACCACAACCTCTCTGTCACTCTTTGCGGTAATACCCGCAGCAGGCTTTACCCTGACAGGCTTCTTAGCCTTGACCCTTTCGCCGGCAGGCTCACAGAAGCCGTTTTCACAGCTCCAGAGTACGAGTTTGAAAAACTCATCCGCATCCTTCTGTCCCTTTGTCGTGGTAAGGTCATCCATATCGGCGGAAAGGCCCTTGATAACCTTCATATTCATATCGTGGCAGTTATCCTCGACATACTTATGAGCGGTCACATCGTAGAAATGCTTTGAGGTTGTTATCTGTGTGACGTACTTGTCGCTGAAATCAACGCCGCTGTTTTTCATAAGACTGATAAAATAGTGAAGCTGACTCGGTGCGATAAAAGTATAGACCGGATAAGAAAAAACTATAAGCTCAGCTTCTCTGAGCATTTCAAGCGCAGGAGTAAAATCCCTCTGAAGCTTCTTGATAATCTGACCTGCGTGAAGCACTCTGAATTCGTGCTCGGGATGGAGAATTTCAAGATAGTTGAGCGTCTGCAGAGTAACACTGTATTTGCCCCTCGGACTTCCGTTGACAATTAAAATCTTCATATTTAACCTTCCTTTGACTTTATCATTACTGAAATCATATCACGTTAAGAAGGTTTTAAATTTCCGATTTGAAATTATCCTTTAAATGGATATCGGTGAGTACATAATAACTCCGCAAACATCGGAAAGCTTCATCAAAAAAATAATCAAAAACTATGGAAATATCGGAATCACTGTGATATAATACCTTATTGTTAAATCAACTGCGCATAAGACAGACGTTTTTGCCGGAAAGGATAACTTATGGATATTATTAAAACCGCCGAAAGAATGAAGAATGTACATTCAGACATCAGAGGTCCCTTGTTCGTTGAAGCTATGGAGATGCGTGCAAGAGGTATTGATGTTCTCAGACTTAACACAGGTAACCCTGCGACCTTCGGCTTCAAGCTTCCCGAAAGCCTTGCAAAGGCTCTTCAGGGTAACGAGCAGAAGGGTGTTGCATACTGTGACTTCAAGGGTATGCCCGACGCAAGAGAGGCAATCTGCGAATATGAAAAGAGCAAGGGAATCGCAGGTATTGTTCCCGACGACGTATTTATCGGCAACGGTGTCAGCGAGGTTGTTAACTTCGCTCTTATGCCGCTTCTCAACGAGGGCGACGAGGTACTCGTACCCTCCCCCAGCTATTCACTCTGGGGCAACTCAGTTTACCTTGCAAGCGGTAAGCCTGTTTTCTACCTCTGCGATGAAAAATCAGACTGGTATCCCGATATTGACGACATCCGCAGTAAGGTTACGGCAAAAACAAAGGCTATTGTAATCATCAACCCGAACAACCCCACAGGTGCTCTTTATCCGAAGGAAATTCTTGAGCAGATAGTTGAAATTGCAAGAGAAAAGGGTCTTATCATTTTCTCAGACGAAATCTATGACCGCCTTGTTATGGACGGACTTGAGCATATTTCAACAGCTTCACTCGCTCCCGATCTTCCCGTTGTTACAATGAACGGTCTTTCAAAGTCACACCTTGTATGCGGCTTCCGTTGCGGCTGGATGGTTCTCAGCGGACCGAGACATCTCACCGAGGAATACCGTAAGGGTATTATTCAGATGACCTCTCTGCGTCTTTGCGCAAATACTCTTCCTCAGCTTGTTATTCCCGCCGCTATTGCCGATATGGAAACTCCCCGCTCAATGGTAGCTCCCGGCGGAAGAATTTACGAGCAGAGAGAGGCTACCTGTTCAGAGCTTGAAAAAATCGACGGTATCTCCTTCGTCAAGAACAGTGCCGCCTTCTACCTTTTCCCGAAGCTCGACGTTAAAAAGTTCAACATCACTGACGATAAAAAATTCGCATGGGATCTCCTTCACGCTACAAACATTCTTCTTATTCCCGGCAGCGGCTTTGACTGGAAGGAGCCTGACCATTTCCGTATTGTAATGCTTCCCGAGGCAGAGGAAATGAGAAGCGCTATGAAGCGTATGGGTGAATTCCTCGACGGTTACCATCAGAAATAATTTCCGTTACATCATATCATAAAAATAAGCTCTACGCTGACATCAGAAATCATCGTAGAGCTTTTTTTAATTAGTATGGGAAAAGCGATAAACAGAGGTTGATAATATCCCCCAAAACGGAGGCAGAAACGATCCTTCGCCCCTCTCGGCTTCGCCGCTTTGCACCTTACGGAATTTGTTTCCCGCCGATTTTACTTATTCACTGACAGATAGTCAAAGTTTTTATATTCCTTTTCAAGAGTACGGTAGTCATTTTTACCGGATCCGGTAAGAGGAACCCTGTCTATCTCAATAACCGCAACAGGCCTGCCTCTTTCCTCAAGGCATTCATTACACTCGTCAAAGAGCTTTTTACACCATTCTTTTCTGTTTTCAACCGTTTCGGCAAATTCAACAAGTGCCACCGGATAGTGTCCCTGGCTTCTTTCCATATCTCTTACTCCTATAACCGAACAGTTGTTAACCTCTTTGTGTCTTGAGATAAGACCTTCAATGTTAACAGGGAACACCTTGTGACCGTCAAAACGGGTTATCATTCGTTTGATACGTCCGATAATAAATATAAAGCCGTCCTCATCCATATAACCAAGGTCACCTGAATGCACCCATACCCTGTCGTCAGCGTGCTTACGCATAACGTTATCCGTTTCTTCCTTACGCTTGTAATAGCCCTTCATCATCGACGGACCGGTTGCGCAGATTTCAC
Organism: Acutalibacteraceae bacterium; assembly: GCA_045603005.1. Taxonomy (GTDB): domain Bacteria; phylum Bacillota; class Clostridia; order Oscillospirales; family Acutalibacteraceae; genus UBA6857. The sequence continues at coordinate 3,248 of JAZULG010000132.1, read as the reverse complement.
CTATCTGATTGTAGCCTAACTCCTCACCGGTATCCTCATCAAAAACGGATATAATTGTTGTGGGAGCAGGAATTCCCACACTGCCCGGCTTGTAAATATCATTGACGCAGAATGATGCCGCCGCAGAAAGCTCTGACATACCGTAGCCCTGTGTAAGAGGATAGCGGATGTTGTGAGCCTTCATAAAGACAGAAAGCTTTTCCTCAAGGCCTTCATTCATTGTGTCTCCGCCCGAGCCGAGAGTTATCATAAATGAAAGGTCTGCATTCTGCATTTCCTTGCTGTTCATAAGTATCTCGTAGAAAGCGGGTGTACTTATCATATGCGCAGGTCGGAACTGCTTTACAAGCTTACCGAATTTCTGCGGCTCAAATTTGGGAATGGGTACAATTTCGAGACCGATTGCAAGAGGCATATGCATACCGCAGCACATACCGTACGAGGTGAAGACGGGAATAATATCAAGAAATCTGTCTCCGTATTCATATACCAGGCCCGAATATCTGAAATTGAAGGCAGCGGCATTGATACTGTCGTTTGTAATCATTACGCCCTTCGGAAAACCGGTAGTACCGCCGGTGTACGTAATAGCAAAAACCGCATCTCCGACATACGGAGCTTCAACAGCTGTACAGCCCTTTCCCTTTTCACTGAATGTTTTCCAACTAATTATCTTATCGTCATAGATGATCTTTGTTCTGACAGCACACTTCATAAGTACCTTTTTAATAAAAGGCAAAGACCGTGCCGCTGACATTACGATAATATAATCCTGATTGATATCATCTGAAACAGCGGCGACCTTCGGGAAGGCAATATCAATAGTCAGAAGGATTCTTGAGCCCGATTCCTTTACCGCACGTCTGATACTGTCAATATCCATACGAGGGTCAATGGTATTTGCTGTTGCGCCAAGCTTGTTCAGCGCATAAATGCTGTAAATCGTTTCGGGTACTGCCACCGACAAAAAGGATACAATATCGCCCTGCTTTACGCCAAGGGCGGCAAAGGCATCGGCAGCAGAGTCGATATTCTTTTGCAGCTCTGCGTGGGTGATATCTGTTCCGTAATAATGTATGGCAACCTCATCGCCCCTCTGCGCATTGGACTGCTTAAGATAACGGTAAGCAGTTGTCTCGGGTGCTTTCTTTTCCTTCAGCTTTTCACCGAAGTATTTTAACCATACTTTTTCCTCTGATATTTTGCTTGACTTTACAGACTCCTGACTCATAACAGACTCCTTTTGCTTAATGTATATTTCCAAATTATAACATACCGAGGCATATCTTAAACTTATAATGTTAAATAAATGTAAATATTGTTTTAACATTTTATTTCGCCGAGTGTTTCAGCCTCTTTCCTGCTTTTCTTTTTCCACTGTTTCCGTGTACTCCGTGCGTGGATATGGGATAAACTGCGGTCAGGCAAAACACCCCGGATGCAGCTTTAAGCCGCTGACGAGGTGTTTTTGTGTTATTCTTCTTTTGCTTTGTTCAGATTCCACGTAGCAAGATAATCGGGATCGACAACGATCTCTCCCGTGGAACGAAGCTTATACTCTCCTTGCCATGCTCTTTTGGTGGAGCTTAGATCGGGAGGTAAGGTGAAATCCGTTCCGTCTTTTTGTTTAATGCGAATCAGATTTTCGTTTGCCTCCGTGACTGTCCCGTAAAATTGCTTTTGTCCGATATATTCATTGTCATGTGTGTAATAAGTGATACCTGCCAAAAGTACTTTACCGATCAACTCATCAAAGGTTATTTCTTTTTCGGCTTTTTCATCGTATACCTTTCGGGACTCGTATAAATACAAGCCATATTGTTTGTAATCTTCGGGAATATCATAGACCGTTTTGCCCGTTTCTTCCGAAACGTAGAGCTCACATTCTCCCGGATTCAGAGGATCAAACGTGTCCCATGCGGTTACGAGACTCTTGACCTTCTTGATTCCGAATTCCTTGAAAAAATTACGATATGAATCAGCACGTTGGGTGTAGATTGTCATAACGCTGTATTTGCCGAGCAGGATCTCTTCGTGAGATTCGTGGCAACCGAAACCAAAATTATTCATTCCGTCCTTAACAAGAAAACCACCGAGCGCATTCAGACAATCGATTGCCTGTTGGGCGTTAAGACCGTCGATGAAATAAACGTCATAGTCGTCGTTTGCGTTTGTAACGGTTTTTTCTGCCGTGATCCCGTCCTCATTTTTGCAAGGAAGCTCCAAAATGAAAAACACAGGCTCGTCATGCATTTCAATAAAACGCTTCATCATAGCAACGACCTTTGAAGCGTTGACGTTAGCATAAATGGCGGTATCCTTTACTTCGTACTCCTCAAAAAGCTTTTCGGGAAACGGCACCTTGCAGCACTCTTTCATTTCAAGCATAGCGTAACCTCCTTTAACAACCTTCTTGAATTACTATACCATACGTTTGATGTTATTTCAAGGACCTTCATAACTATTTGCAACAGCCGTTCCTCCGGCGCATTTCGTTTATTGGTTCAGCAAAACAACAACCACAGAAAAATTAGTGCTGTATTAACATTAGCACCATACCTTTTATATATAAGCAACAAATCCGAACGCTTCACCTATAAGGTAAGGGTTCGGATTTGTTCTATATGAATTATAACACAATTTTTGATACGGGTTGCAAGCGGTTGCAAAGTTGCATTGAAATGCAACCCAAGAAGTGTATGCAACCCAAACAAAAAAGGCGGAGTTTATTCAAAGCAGAGTTTGGTACGTTGCCACAGAACCGTCAGCCAGCTTACCAATGAAGCCGTGAACGCAGACCTCGCGACCGCCAGGGTGATAGGTGTTCCAGTGGTTGTTGTACTGGTTCTTGCCGAGTTTTCCATCATCGGGACCGACATAACGCTTCAACCAAGGGTTGTTCGCACCCGTGGAATGAACCATAATACCCTTAACGGTGATTTTGCGACCTGCCTTATAGCAGGCATTTTCCGTAAAAATCAGTTTCTGCAAATTCATCTTATTTTTCCTCCTTCTTCACGAGCTGCTTAACAGCCTGTGATCCAAGGCAAATGGGATGTGTGCGGCAATTACGTTAGCCTGCCGCCGCGTTGTCGGGCGTAAAGCCCGCAAATATGTTGACACCGATATTCAGTTTTTGTGGCTTTCCCGCACAAAGCGACAAAATCACAGATATCATCATACAGAACATTTGTTTGCAAAGAGGCTAAATTAAAAAAACGCGTCAATTCTCTCGGATGTCGGTATTT
>JAZULG010000131.1:0-2958 GCA_045603005.1 Acutalibacteraceae bacterium | reverse complement strand
GCAGCAGATTTGCAGTCAAGCTGCTTTTCTCCCATCTGCGCCGCATTACAGAACACGGAAAGCATAAAGGGTATCGATATAAGCTCTCTTATCTCAGGAGCTTCAGGATAAAGAAGCCCCCTTTGCAAAAGCTGTTTTCGTATGTCCTCCGTTTCAAGGCGTGCCATTGTATAAACGCCGAAGCCGATTTTTTCAATATTACTTCTTGAAGAAATCAGAAGTCTTACGCCCTTAAGGGATGAAAGCTCGGAAATTTCTCTCAGAAGTCCCTCAAGCTCGCCCGAAGCCTCATTAAAGCCGTCAACAAGTATAAGATATGCCGGCACATCACCCTGCCGGGTTCTGAGAGTACGGCTGAATTCCTGTATAAGCCTGCGACGGGCATCCTCCATATCCGAAACATCGTTTCCGAAGCGAAGAGCTTCAAGTATGCGGTTCTTTATATAGTTCTCTCCACTGCCGTTATATCCGTAAAGAGAAACATAAAGCACGGCGGTCTTATTAGGTGAATATCCCCTGCTTCTTGTAACCGCAGTGTGCAGAAGTGCAGTTGTCTTACCCATACCGCCCTGACCGAGAAGTACGACAGAGCCATTCTTAAGACACTCGTCAACTGCAGCTTCGACATTAAGGCTTTCTCCCTTTGCAGAAACAACCCTCAAGGGATAAAGCTCCTCCGGATTCATAAGATATTTAAGAGCGGGATTTCCTTTTATTATACCTCTGATTGCTTTCACACCGGAATCCCACAAAGCCGAATGGGTAATACCTACGTCTTCAATTCTTGCCTGAAGCTCGGCAACAGCCTCCAACAGCTCATCACAGTTCTGATATCTTTTCTCAGGAAGAGTGGCAAGACCCCTGCGAAGAATCAGACTGACCTGACTTCGTACCGTATCGGGCACACCGTTAAGAAGAGCACAACCACTCATATCGGGCACTTTTTTGCAAAGGCGCTGATAATCGGTAAGTGCCGTACCCGTAAGAAGCCAGTAAAACACCGCCGTAAGAGAATAGATATCACTGCTCTTTCCTATAGCGGAAAGCTTCATATTTATGATTTCGGGAGAGGTGTAGCCTTCCTTTACACTCGAATAAAGAGCCACACCTGAGGAAACCTCCTCGACAGTGTGTACACTGTTGAAGTCAATAAGACTTACCCTTCGGGTTTCTCCCGAGGATATAACAAGAATATTATCCGGACTTACATCAAGATGAAGATATCCCGAATCGTGGAATATACTGAGAGCACCGACAATCTGACGGAAGAGCAGCACCCTGTCGGCAAGGTCTTCCTTAAAGAAAGCATAGTCCTTATCAAGGCTTCTGCCGCCGTCATAGCTCATTATACTGTAAAGCGTACCGTTTTTGCTGAAGGTATTTACGTTTCCGCCCACTCTGTCAGGATGCTCTTCAATCATTTTCAGATGTACTGAATTACCCCTTGAAAAGCTGAGTCTCTGAAGCTCAAAATAATCCTCCGCCAACCCGTCGACTGCAATATTTCCTTCACTGTCACGATAAATCAGATTTTTCGGATGATAAGGGAACAGCTCCTTTATCAGCACGCGGTGAAACAGGTCTGTATTGTTATTATCTCTGTATCTTGCAAAATAAACGATTGCGTTAGAGCCTTTGCCCACAACGCTTTCGATAACACAGTCCATACCCGGGAAGCTGATTTCATCCGAGATTTTTAATGCAATTCTTTTATCCATAACAAACCTCACTGACACATAAAATTATGCTTACGCACCTTATCGCATAAACATATTAGCATCGGTGTGTTTTTAGTTTTGCATTTCATTTCCGAAATCACTGTCAGCAAAAAGAGTCTTCAGAAATTCAGAAAGTGTACTGTCAACGGTGAAGATATCCTCCTGACACATACAGTAAATTGTCATCCAATCAAAAGCTGAACGCGGGTCAAGCTTGCTGAAACCACAGGTTTTCAACATAGCATTCATATTTTCATAAAACTCACGGAATATTTCGTCAGGTGTCTTTTCGTCATCGTATAAGCCGAACTCATCGTCCTCTTCTCCGTAGGCATCATACGTAGCAAGGAAAAGAAGAATCATCACCTTACGGCTTACGTCAACACGCCTGTTTTTCATTCTTGAAATTACAGACTCTCCCGGCCAGTTGCGGGCAATATTTCTCTGCACAGCTGAAAGAGCCTCTGCATTTTTCCCGGTAACCGTTTCCGGAAGGTCGTCACCGTGAAGATATATTTCAACTATATTTCCCGCCGTATATTTCACGTCACTGTCACCCTCGTCATAGGGGTTATTCTCAACCACCGACTCCTCTAATTCGGGGCTCTCAAGCCTTTCAAGCATATCGCAGAAAAGGCTGTAGGCTCTGTTATGAAGCTTTCCGAGCTTTGCCCGAGTTTCCGCTACGTATTCCACAAGCTCATCAACCGTATCAATTGCTTCGATCTGTACACGTACCGTTTCAGTAAAGCAATCGTTAGCCTCGGCTGAGCCTTTAACCGTAGCTGTCTCGGATATCTTGTCCTGCAGTGCCTTAGCCTCGGAATAGCTCATACCGTGCATAAGAGCAAATATGTAAGGTATTTCATCAGGGTCACGCCAATGAAAACCCTCTTCGGATATCATCGCAAGCAGAGACTCACTTTCATCCATATCAAGGCCGAGCACAAAGCAAAGCTCTATCGCATCACTTTTTGCAATACTGCTCTGACGGTTTGCAAGCCAGTTGCGTACCTTACGGTCAATCGCCTCTGCCTTTGCCTCGGGGTGATTTTTCATAAGTCCTTCTGTGAGAACCTTTCTCAGGTCTCTGCCCTTGGCAAAGGAACCCAGCTTATCGCTGAGACTCCTGAGCTGAGAACACTCCCTGAGCATACGGACCGCCTTTTCAACGGACATATTCTCTTCAACAGCTTTACTGAACATATTTGCCGAAATTACTGTCATATTCTCCTGCATA
>JAZULG010000130.1:0-7273 GCA_045603005.1 Acutalibacteraceae bacterium | reverse complement strand
ATGTCATAAGGTTTGTCCTGTCGGCGTTATTGACCTTGTTGATATGAAAAAAGTATAAAAATAAGCCAATGTGGAAATTCTGCATTGGCTTTATATATTGTCAATAAATTGTGAGTTTGTCTATTTCTTTGCCTTCCCCTTGAGGGGAAGGTGTCACCGCAGGTGACGGATGAGGTGGAAAACTAACTTGTTATATTAATTAACGGTTGCTAACGCAACCTACACCTCATCAGTCTGCTTCGCAGACAGCTTCTCCTCAAGGAGAAGCCTCCCCCAGACAAATTATAATTTATCATACATAAACAAAAAAGCCACCCGAAGGTGGCTTAATTTTTAATTAGTCATTTGTGTAAGGCATAAGAGCAATCTGACGAGCTCTCTTGATAGCTGTTGTAAGAGCACGCTGATGACGTGCGCATGTGCCTGTTACTCTGCGGGGAAGGATCTTAGCTCTGTCTGAAGTGAACTTGCGAAGCTTCTGAACATCCTTATAGTCGATTTCTTCAACCTTTTCTACGCAGAATGCACATACCTTTTTACGTGACTTTCTGTTAGCGCGGTTTGCGCCCTTCTCGTATGCCATGAGTGATTACCTCCTGTTAGTATTTTTAAATTGCGGTGGATTAGAAGGGTAAATCTTCGTCGTCCGTGATTTCTTCAAAATCTGAGGGTGAAGCGTTCTGATAAGCGGGGGCTGCGGCAGGTGCTGCTGCAGGAGCAACCGTACCTGTTTCTGCCTTAGAGCCGCAGAAGCTCACTTCTCTTGCCACAACCTCGAATGCTGTTCTCTTAGCACCGGAGTTGTCTTCGTACTGACGGGTCTGGATTGCACCTTGGATGGCGATCATAGAACCCTTTGAGAAATATCTGCAAACAAAGTTTGCGGTGTTTTCCCATGCAACGATTGTGATGAAATCTGCCTGTCGCTGTTCACCGGCTCTTTGATAGGTACGGTCAACAGCAATTCTGAAAGTTGCGACGGACTTACCTGTGCTTGTGGTGCGGAGTTCAGGGTCTGCAACAAGGCGACCCATAAGTGTTACGCAGTTAAGCATGATAGCTCCTCCTTACTTTCTGATTGTGAGAACGCGAAGAACACCGTCTGTGATGCCTGCAATACGCTCAATTTCTGCGGGGAGCTCGGGCTTTGCTTCGTAAGTCATGAGAATATAAGCACCCTGAGTCTGGTCCTCAATCTCATAAGCAAGTGTACGAACGCCGCCGTTTGCACCGAAGGGCTCACAAGCATTGAGTGTACCGTTTGCTTCGATGAGAGCCTTGAACTTCTCTGTAAGAGCAGCTGTTGCTTCCTCACCCTTTGCAACTGAAAATACAAACATTGATTCGTAATTGTTCATGTTTTTTACCTCCTTATGGTCTCTGGCCCCATATCCCTGTATGGAGCAAGGAATTTGCCGCACATACTGCGACAGTTAAGAATTATATCAGTAAAGGCAAAATAAGTCAAGCAAAAAGCATAAAAAACTTTTGTGCATAATGACAAATTATTCCTTGTTATGGACAAGAATAGAGAAATGGTGTATAATACTCAGGTAAATACTTAAGGAGAAAAGCGAAATGAAAAGAAAAGCAGCGGCAATCTGCCTTTTAGTTATAATAATTTTGTCTCTTTTTAGTGGTTGCTCAGAGGAAAAAGCCTTTCTTACCGTTGAGGGTAAAGCTATAAGCGAGGGCCTTTATACTTATTATCTTGACTCTGTGCTTTCTGACCCTTCGCAGTACGGAGTTGATAAGACGGACGTCAAGGCAACAACCGAGGCCGCTCTTGAGTGCTGCAAAAGATATGTTGCATCGGAAAATTTTATGAAGGAAAAGGGCATAGTCCTTTCTTCAAAGAATAAGCAGGCTGTCGCAACCGAGGTGGAGATAAGCTGGAGCCTTTACGGTGACTATTATCGCAAAGCAGGAATTGCAAAGCCTGACCTTACCGAAGCAATCACCCACGAATACAGATTAAAGCAGATGGTTGACTACTACTATGGTCCTGAGGGCCTTGAGCCTATTGACGAAATGGAGCTTAAGGAAACCTTTGTTGATTTATACGTAGGCTTTAAGGAAATTGCGGTGCCTCTGACGAAAACAAACAGTCTTGGTGAAACCGTACCTCTTACCGAGCAGGAGCAGGAGGCTCTGCTGGAGCGTCTGAGAAGCTACCGTAACGCAATAAACGAGGGCAGCAAGACAATAGATGAGGTAAACGTTGAATACAACAACAGCCTTGATATCATTGTTACGGAAAATCTTGAAATCAACGTTGTGAAAATCGGCTCACCTATGTACACTCAGGAGTTTTATGACACAATGCTTGAGATTTCACACACAAAGGCCGGTATTATCATCTGTCCCAATACGATGTACCTTGTGCAGAGAGAAAAGATTGCAACCACGGCTGAGGATGAGTTTTACCTTTACCGTGACGGGCTTATCGAGGAGCTTAAGATTGACGAAATACGTCAGGAGATAAATGTTCTTGCTGCGGAGCTTGCTGCGGAGCTTGACGAGGACGCCGCAGAGGAAATCTACGGCAGACTTTACAGGAAAGAAGAAGCCGTACCCGAGACGAAGACCGCAGAAGAAACCACCGACCTTAAGGAGACAGACGAAAACTGAAAAAATACCCCGCAGTTTGCCGTTGAGAGGTGAACTGCGGGATTTATTCTGCTTATTTTTCCTCCATAGGATGAGGTCTTCTCTTTGCAGTGTAGTCCGAAACGTCGATGCGGATAACACTTACGATGGTGGTCATTTTGTCCTCAAAGGTGAAATCCTTGCCCGTCTGGGTCTTCATAAGTACGGAAAGACCGTGCTTTTTTTCTTCTACGTCTTCGGTTATCACGGCAGTGCCTCTGCCCATAACTGAGGCATAGGTAATACCGTAGCGGCAGGCAATATCACCCTCGAAGGGAGTAATATCGCAGTCAAGCTCAAAAAACACACGGGGATTTTTTCTGAGTACGTCGATTTTTCTTCCCTTGAGAGCACCGTGAAGCCACAGAGTGAGCTTGCCCTCCTCCATAGTGTAGCCGTAATTCATCGGTACGACGTAAGCTTCTCCGTCGTCTACCATACCGATGTGCACTACTTTTGCTTTATCGAGTATTTTAATAATTTCGTTTAAGTCTGTTACTTCTCTTTCACGTCTTGTAAGTCCGTTCATGGCTTAACCTCTTTTCTTAAAGCTCATTATATCATTCTCGAAATTTCAACAATAATCGCCCAGAGCTTTGTGCCCTTGAAGAAATAGGAAATTTTCTCAAGGAAGGCCTCGATGCCTGTAAGGGGCTCGTAGTCCTCATCGGCAGTGCTTCTGTCAATCACAAAGGCCTGTGAGCAGCAAAGACCGCCCTCACCGAAAAGCTCTGCTCTGATGTAAAGGAAATCCTCGCTTCCTTCGATATCGTCAAGGTTGAGGGTATATGAGCCACCGTCTGAAATATCTGCCGAGGCGATAACCTCACCGTTGGCAATCCACTGAATTGTTTCGGCATCGGTGGTTGATACTGCTACGGAGTGACCTTCAACGGAAATATCCGTAAACATCGGGTAGGGAAGACCCGAATTCATAACGTCGATTTCCTCATAGGGACCTATTTTATCGTTTGCACGAAGCTTTCTTGTAATGCCGAAGAATGCACCGCTCTGCATGGTAGCCTTGATGTTTTCCTCGGTGTTTTCCTCCATCATAAAGATGCTGTAGGAGGAGTCTACGGTTGTTTTATTGTGAGCATCGGTATTGCTGAAGCCTATAACATTCTTGCCGTAGGGAAGACAATACATAAGAAGGTTATCCCAGAGAATTCTGTCATAGCCGGTAGTACCGTTTTTCTCGTTGAGTATTTCTATGCCGAGACAGCTGTCGTACTCAAGAATAAGGTTGCCGAAAAAGCTGATGCTTTCTTCATCATTGACCGCATCGGGATTTGCATTGGTTTCAAGCCAGTCACCGGGATGGTTGATGTATGAAAGTCCGCCGTGCTCGTCTATGTACTTTATAGCCTGCTCGTAGCCTCTTTCATTTTCCGCACCGGGGAAGCCGTTACCCTCGTTGCTGTCAAGAAAGTGACCGTTGACGTGATTTTTGGTAAGAGAAAGGTTGTTGAATTCGTTTGCACCTAAAACGGGCACAATCTTCTTACCTCTGTTTTCGTATGTACCGTTTTTCATAGCCTCGTATTCCTCGGTGGTCAGATGCTTGAAGGCATTGCCGAGAAGGGGCTGATAAAGATAAAGGGGATGCATAAAGGGAGCCTTGTCCCAATCGACGCCTGTAATGCCGTGGTCGGAAACAGCAAGGAAATCGTAGTCCTGTCTGTAGGCCTCCTTGACCATAACATCAAGAGCTTCGTCGGCATCACTGTAGGTTGAGTGGGAGTGAAGTGAGCCCTTATAGGCACCCCAGGCATTTTCACCGCTCCAGATAACGTCCTCATAGGGGTTTGTGACCCTGTACTCTGCCGAAGCCTCTGCCGAGGTGCCGAAAGCACAAAGGGACAGACACATAATAAGGCTGAGTAAAAGGGAGAGAGTCTTTTTTGTTTTCTTCATACTGAGTTCTCCTTGAAAAATCATTCTTTTATGCCGTAGCTCTTTGAGAGCCTTGAGAGAGCTTCTTTTCTTGAAATCTTGCCCGTGTTGCAGTCAATCATAATCTGAACGTCCTTATCCCTGAGGTCATAGAAGCACCATACAATGAATGCAAGCAGACCGCCGATTGCGGGGATAAGCATAAAGATGAGCCAGAGCATATCAAGGGCGTGGGGAGTCTGCTCAACGCCGAGCTTTTCAAGCTCCTCAAAGGAGGCAACCTCAACAACCTTCCAGCCTACTGATTCGAGGCCGAGAATAAGCATACCGAGTGCACCTGAGATTGAGCCGGTGAGCTTTGCCATAAAGGTCTGGATAGCGAAGGTGATACCCTTTGCCTCGATACCGCTCTTGAAAAGTCCGTATTCCGCACAGTCGGGTGTGAACATAAACATTTCGAGAGCAACGACTGCGAGAGGTACGGCGCGGATAGTTGTAAGAACAATATAAAGGATGATGTTACCGTAGCCGACAGCCCAGGTGATTACGCTGAGGATAACATAGAGAATAAGGCAGATCTGATTTACCTTCATTTTGTCGAATCTGCGGAAAATATGGGGGAGAAGCAGAGCTATAATAAGCTGAGGCACTGTTCCGAGGGCACCTACAACAATAGAGAAGAGGGTACTGTGGAACAGATAATAGGAAACGAAAAGGTTGAAGGCATTACCGATATTAAGTGCGGAATAGAAGAAAAGACCAACGTAATAGATAAGAAGGTACTTATTCTTCACAAGGTATGAAAGCATGCTCTTTATTGAGAAGCTTTCCTCGGTTTCGCCGTGGAAGCGCTCCTTGAGCTTGAAGGAGGCAGGTGTCATAAGAAGGAAGGCGGCAACGCTGATTATGAGTGTGATAAGACCGTATCCCATACCGACCTCTTCACTGATAAGGAGAGTTGTAACGGTGGAGGTGATACCTACACCTGCGTATGTAGCAATACTCTTATAGGACTGAATACTGTTTCTTTCGTCAACGCTCTGACTCATAGAGGTGAGAATACCGAAAATGGGTACGTCGCAAAGTGTGTAAGCGGTGTCCCAGAGTACGTATGCGATAGCAAACCAGGCAAGCTTGAAGTTCTCGTCCAGACCGTTGGGTATAATAAAGGTCAGTATTGTCGCAATGGGGATAAGCACCGTTGAAACACGAAGCCAGGGAAGATACTTCTTGCCGCTTTTGAACTTGATTTTGTCGAAGATAACACCGAACATGGTGTCGTTTACCGCATCCCATACCTTAACTGCGAAAATAACTGCCGCAGATTTGATGGGATTGATGCCGAGAAACAGAAGGTAGGTTGCAAGGCAGGTGTTGAAAAGAGTATAAATCATATTCTGACCTGAGAAGTATGAATAATAGCTCATTCTTTCAACCGGCTCTGTTGTCCAGCCTTCACGTGTTGCAAAGGCACCTTTTACTTTTGAAATGATTTCCATATTTTTTCCTCCTTTTAAGACTGTTTACTTTTCAACCTTTAAAATCCATTTTTTAGCCCACAAGAACAGTATTTCGGACATCTTCTCAAAGTCGGCTTTTCCACCGCTTTTGAGAGTTAAAAAGGTTTCAACAATAACCTTTTCGTCGGATGAAGCTTTCTGGTGCAAATCCTTTTGTTGTCTGATATAGTTCTCTGTCTGCTTATATATAATTGCCTGAATAACAAAAGACGCCGATTTATAAAGACCTCTGAGGATATCCTCGCTTTTTTCATAAAGCATATTGTGAACGCATCCGTGATATATGTTGCACACACCGATTTTTATTGCTCTGTCAACTGCGGCACTGTCAATTGCCGACAGTAATGCATCAAGACTTCCCTTTATGGGCACCGTATCATGACAGAATTGGAAAAGGTCTGAGGGCTCCCAACTCAGAAGCTCGTTTTTACCTGCGAGAAAACCGCAGATAAGCTCTCTTTGTGGTAAGGAGTCCAGCATTGAGTTGTAGGTCTGAATGTCCTCGGGGGATAATTCATCCAATATCACCACAAGGTCAATATCGCTTGTCGCTGTGGCTTCATTCCGTCCGTAGCTGCCCTGAAGACCTGCAAACCATACGCGGTCACCGAAGGTTTTATCCAAGACCTGAATGAATTTGTTTGTCCAGACAGTGATATCTATCATTTTTATTACCTCATATATTATTTTTTCGTCAGCAGACAAACACATTCTATATGCGCAGTATGCGGGAACATATCCACGGGCTGAATTCTCTTTACCTTATAGCCGTTTTTACAAAGGAAGCCGAGATCCCTTGCCTGAGTTTCAATGTTGCAGGAAATATAAACAACCTTTTCGGGTGCGAGGGTGACAACGCTCTTAAGGAAGTTAAGGTCACTGCCTGCTCTGGGCGGGTCCATAAGCACAACGTCGACCCTTTCTTTTTCCTCAGCCATGCCTACCATAAATTTACCTGCATCGGCACAGAAAAAGCGGATGTTTTCTGCCTTGTTGAGTCTTGCATTGAATTTCGCATCCCTTACGGCATCCTCGTTAAGCTCAACGCCGATGACCTGCTTTGCCTTGTCAGATGCAACAATTCCGATTGTACCCGTACCGCAGTAGGCATCGAGTACGGTTTCTTTGCCCTTAAGGTCAGCAAAATCTATTGCCGTACCGTAGAGCTTTTCGGTCTGCAGGGGATTTATCTGATAGAAGGACTTAGC
>JAZULG010000129.1:0-6135 GCA_045603005.1 Acutalibacteraceae bacterium | reverse complement strand
TCGCATTCCAAAAGGAATGCGACGATACATAAAAAACTATCAAATCATATACTAAACTCTATTTTAAGCAAAAAAATTGAGTATTCACAAGAGAATCCCTTATGAATACTCAATATGGTGCGGATGTTCATAACACAAGTAGTTCTCCGGCAATACATATTCTAACTTTCGTACTCTAATATATTTTCTCAGATACGGAGGGATACATAATGTCAAATATCATTGAAGATTTATATTACGGAAAAAAGTAATATGTTAGGTTTTGTATCAAGCTTCAGGCTTGATGCTAAATTTACATGCGGTGCTTTTATAGGGAAATAATCAAAATCGTAGTTCTATCTGTTATCGGAGAGCTGACTTATTTTTCCGTCACGTACTTTGATTTTGAAGGTTTTATGAATATCGACACAAGAAGTTCCGACAGAAACCGTGTAATCACCGTTATGCATACCTAAAACCATACGGCGGTCATAGTAGCAGAAGGCTTCGTTGGGAACAGGTATACTGATTTGAGTTTTTTCTCCCTTTTTAATCTCAACACGCGCATATGCTTTCAGCTCCTTCAGGGGCATTACAACATCACAGTTAATCCCCGTCAGGTAAGTCTGAATAACCTCCGCACCATCAAAATCACCGGTATTCTCAACCGTAAGATTTATCTTAAGACTGTCCGCCAGATTGATACATTCAAAATTATCAAGTTTAAAGTCTGTATAGCTCAGTCCGAAGCCGAACGGATAAAGCGGAGCTCCGTCATTTTCAATATAGCCGTATCCTCTTCCTGACGGCTTCATCGAATAGAAAAGAGGAAGCTGTCCGACAGTTTTCGGGAATGTTATGGGAAGCTTTCCACTCGGAGAAATCTCTCCGAAAAGAATTTCACATATAGCTTGTGCACCCTGTTCACCCGGGAACCATGCTTCTAAAACAGCACCACAGCCGTCCAGCCACGCAGTCATATCTACAGGTGAACCATTAAGAAGCACAACTGCTGAATTTGAATTTGTCGCAGTCATTCTGCGTATACTTTCCTCTTGATCCGTTTTGACGGTGAACTCAATTTTGCCCACAATAACCGCACTGTTATCTTTTTGTTCCGTACGCGTAATACCGGGAAGACGGATATCCGAACGGTCAAGTCCTTCACCTTCAACAAGTGCAGTCATATATATTGCTGCATCACACTCGGCGGCAACCTCTTCGATGTAAGCATCCTCCGCGAAAACAACCTCAACGGCTCCGTCAAGATATTCTCTGAGATACTGTAACGGTGTTTTTGCATCCTCAGCCGTCCATTTGACTTCAAAAGGACCGGAATAGTTTTCTCCGACCGGGAAAACATCCGCACCCATACCGAACACAGCCAGCTTCTTCATTTTTTTCTTATTAAAAGGCAAAACGCCTTCATTCTTCAAGAGCACCATTGATCTGCGGGCTGCTTCAAGCGCCAGTTGCTTATGCTCGTCACAGCGCACAAGGCTCTGAGCCTCATTTCTGTCTGCAAAAGGCTTGTCCATAAGACCGATGCTGAACTTTGCGGTCAACACACGCAGAAGTGCACGGTCAATATCAGATTCATCAATCCAACCTTCTTTGTAAGCAATCATCAAATCATCATAAGAGTTTTGTGGCAAATCAACATCCAGACCTGCTTTGAGGCTCGCTGCCTGAGCCTTCCATTCTGTATCAAAAAGTCTGTGTGCTTCCCAAACGCCCTCAACCGAATTGTAATCAGAAACAACAAAGCCTTTAAAGCCCCACTCGTTACGCAAAATGTCGGTTAGGAGCTTTTCGTTACAGGTGCAGGGAACACCGTCCCAGCTGTTATATGCAGCCATAACAGACATTGCTCCGCCTTGCTTGATACACTTTTCAAAAGGCTTAAGATAAACTTCTCGCATAGTCCTTTCACTTGTATCGGAAACATTGGAGTCTCTTCCTCCATAAGAATAGTTATCTGCATAATGCTTTGGTGTGGCGATAACACCGTTTTTCTGTAATCCTCTGCAAATTGCAGCACCCATATCTCCGTTCAGGAGCACATCTTCACCGAAGCTTTCAATTGTTCTCCCCCAACGACAATCCCTGACAACATTTACTACCGGAGTAAGAGCCTGCCTTACACCTACAACGGCACACTCCTTTCCTATAACGTCGCCTATCCGTTCAACTAAATCCTTATCAAACATCGATGCCATACCTATCGGTTGTGGGAAGCAGGTTGCCATACCCCACTGTGCTCCGTGAAGAGCCTCTGCGTGTTCAATGGGCGGAACAGACAGCGAATTGCACTCCATACTACGACGTATATCTCGGTTAATTTCATCAGCAACTTCCGCAGGAGAAACAGGTTCTCCTCGCTGCTCGTGCATAAAATGTCCGGGATTACGGAAATTACCGAAACGATATTCTCGCCTTTCTTCGTAATCCTCGCGTATAGGATAGAGCATCTGACAAGAAAGCTGACAGATCTTTTCTTCAAGGGACAGCTTTTTCAGAAGTTCTTCTGCTCTTTTTTTAGGTGATTTATTCATAAGGTCAACTCCTATTAATGTGCTTTTATGATAAGATATCCGCAGACAGGCAGTGTTATTTTGCCGGAAACGCTTTCGTTTTTAAGTGTATCTGTATACTCTTTATCAAGAACGATTATTCGTTCTTCATCTGCAAAGTTCATAATAAAAATTATGTCGCCACGCTTTCTTGAGAAAACTCCGTCACTGAGTTTTATGTCCGCATCGGCAGCAACAGCATTTTCGGCAATAAGCATTTCGCAGAAATCATCGGCAAAAGTCCCGTCGTTTCTGAAGGCGGCATAGTATGCCTTACCTTTTCCGAATGCATTTTCTGTAACGCAGGGCATTCCGCAGTAGAAATCGCTTTTATATTCGCCCAGAGTTTTTGCTCCGTTCGCATGGATGATGTCGCAGATGTGGTTCACTTCATAGTTCTTGCCGTTGAATCCGGCCTTGCCCGTAATATCCTCGGGAAGAGAATCCGTTTCCTCACACCATATGCCGAAAACCTCCTTCAGTCTTCCTGCAGGGAAACCGCCGAGTCTGCAAAGGTCATCAGTATCGACTATGCCTAAGAGATACGTTGCAACAAAATTACCGCCGTTTTCAACATATTCCTCAATCCGTTTTTCCGTGCCGTTCTTAAGCATATAGAGAAACGGTGCGATAACAATATCATATTTTGAATAATCATCCTGCATGGAAATAACGTCAACGCTGATGCCTCTCTTATAAAACGGAGCATACCATTTTATACATTCTTTCACATAATCTCTGCGGATGTTGTTATAACCCCGGAAAACATTGACTGCCCAGCCGTTTTCCCAGTCATATATAACCGCAACTCTGCTTTCGGTTTCGCTTCCGACAGCGGAATTCAATTTTTCAAGTGTTTCTCCAAGCCTTGTTACGTTTCTGAAAACTCTTGTGTTTTCGTGTCCGCAATGGTCAATAACCGCACCCTGAAATTTTTCGTCTCCGCCTCTGCTTTTTCTCCATTGGAAATACTGTATGCTGTCCGCACCGTGTGCAACAGCCTGGATTGATGCAAGCTCATGTATGCCCGATTTTGGGAGCTTGTTGACATCCTGCCAGTTTACTAATGACGGTGTGCTTTCCATAAGGAAAAACGGCTGACCGTTTTTTAATGAACGGAAAAAATCGTGTAAAAACGCTGTTTCAAGTGCCTCATCGAGATTTTTACCCTTGTCCCAGGCAGGATAACTGTCCCAAGATACAAGATCAACATAATTTGCGAACTTTTGATAATCAATTCCGTTATATCTTTTCATAAAGTTGGTGGTTACGGGAATATCCGGTGTAATTTCCCGCAGAGGTGCAATTTCGTTTTCAAAAAAAGAAATGTGGCTGTCGGTTATAAAACGCTGCCATGCAAGATTAAGAGCCGATGCACTGTCTTCTCCGTTTTTTTCGGGCGGATTAATCTGGTCAAAATCGTTGAAGGAATGCGACCAGAATGCATTCCACCATTTGAAATTCAGCTCATCGATATCGTTGTGATAATATTCTCTGAGCCATTTTCTGAAAGCCTCGCAGCAAAGCTCACAGCGGCATTCTCCGCTGTATTCATTTGAAATATGCCACATTTTCAGGGCAGGATGGTTTTTGTATCTTTCCGCAAGTATTCTGTTGATGCTGCGGACTTTTTCTCTGTAAACCGGGGAGGTAAGACAATGATTGTGTCTGTCGCAGAATTTGCGGCGTATCCCGTTTTCGTCTTTTCTTAAAACTTCGGGATATTTTTCGGCAAGCCATGCAGGCCGCGCGCCCGACGGCGGGGCAAGGATTGCGGCAATACCATTCCGATGCATTTTATCAAGTATAGTATCAAGCCATTCAAAATTATAAACGCCTTCTTCAGGTTCAAGTGTTGCCCATGAAAATACGCCGACCGTTGCACTGTTGATATGGGCAAGCTTCATCAGACGCATATCCTCATCCCATATTTCGGGCGTTCTTATCCATTGGTCCGGGTTATAATCTCCACCGTGGATTATATAATCAAAAAGCTTTTTTGCCATTGCTTTTCTCCTTTTTTGGATTTAAATGACCCGAACTGTATTCTGTCCGGGTCATTCACTCTGCCACAAAGCTCAGTAAACACTTCGTGTGTTACAGTTTAAATTTGTTTTATTTTTTAACTTCAAAACCTTTAAGGGTTCAGGCTTTTTACGAGTTCATTTAAAGTTGAAACGGTTGTTGACCCCGCTGAAGCTCCGGCTGAAAGCAGTTCTTCATAATGTCTGTGATAGGAGCCAAAGACCTTATCTGCGCCGTCTATATCCCAAATAACATCAGTAATAAAGTGTGCGAAGTCGTTATCCGGCAGAATATATCCGATTGCATCGTTACAAAGTCCCATAACAAGAACTGTTTTACCTTCGGGAATGAGTTTTGCGGTTGCTTCATAAGTCCATTCTGTACCTGAATATGATTCTTCCGCCGAAACAAAATTACCGTATATAAGTTGAGGTACAATTTCACCGGGAGCAGTAAGCAAAACAATATCTTTTCCGATTTCTATGTATCCGGCTTCCGTAATAACGGAATAACCTGTTTCGCTTGAAGAATCCTTTACGGTTGTTGTGCCGATAAAGCCTTCGGTAGCACCGTAAGCGAAAAGACCTGTTTCAAGGCTGACAACATACTCAGTCATTCTGACATTGAGTATGGGTTCAATTTCTTTTAAATTATCCTGGGCTTCCAGAATAAGTCTTGCGTATTCATAGCCGTAGAGGATGGCTGTCTTATAATCTTCTGCAGTAGGATTGACAGCGACTTTTTCATCAACCTCACCAATGGTTGACGCCGGAACATCTGCCCATTTGTTAACAGAAACAGGTGCTTGTGCACCCTGAATAAACATAAAATTCATACCGGCACCGTTGATTTTTTCTTCCATAAATGCAGGAAAGTCTGCAGAAAGAAGATTTGTTTCTTCATCAACAATTGTTGGGTGTGCGCCGATATTGGTAAAGATTGTTGCTGCTGAAGTCTTGTTGTCGGGAACAAATTTGAAGCAAGCAAACTTGTGCTGATAGCCCTCGGTATAGTATCTCTTGTTGACAAGATACGGGTATTCATCATCGGCATACAGACCGTGCTCGTCATCCTTGCCCATACCTGCTGTTTCGAAATAATAGAGCGAACCGGTTTCGATATTCGTATATGCTTCAACAATCGCATCGGATGCACGGTCAATCATAACCTCAAGAAACTCAGTATCCATTGACCTGCCTGCTCCGCCGAAGAAACTGAGAAAGATTTTAGGCAACAGGTCAAGACCTATACCCTGAGTATCAATAACCGTATGGCAGTGTGTAGCGTTGATATTGATGGCATTGATATCGCTGTCAACTTCCTTTTCTTTGAGCTTTTGCTCTACAGCACTTCTTATAGCGCGGACATCTGCATTGGCAACACCGATACCGTCGATTGAAGCAAAGATTGTTGTGCCTCTGCCCGAACCGTCGTTGAGGGCAATTGCAACAGCCTTCTGATCGTCGAACACACCGTTCACCTTCTGGGTAAAATATCCGCCGGTGTAGTATTTTTTGCTTCCGTCACGAAGATTGTCGGGAACAATGCTTTCCTTGCC
>JAZULG010000128.1:0-6125 GCA_045603005.1 Acutalibacteraceae bacterium | reverse complement strand
GGCTTACGTGTTGCAAGCTCCTTAAGAGTAAGGTCTGTGAAAATTATAAAGTCCGGTATACTGCTCTTTTGTGCAAGCTCTTTTCTGAGCACCTTAAGAGCCATAAAGAGTCTGATATCAGGCTTGTCGGCAGAGGACTTTGATGCCTGACGCACAATTTGCTTTCTTATCCGCTTGCCCGAGTAAAGTACTTCCTTACCCTTTTCCTTAAGGTATAGTCTGCTCTCAGCGTCACTGCCTATGTAGCCGTGCTCGCAGAAATATTCTATATGAAGCCGTATCCGGTTTTTGTCGCTGTCTTTCATAATGCCGAAGGTGCTTATTTTTTCAAGATTCTTAAGCAGTATATACTCGGTTTCTTCACCCTTCAGTATATCTGCAACCGTTTCTGCCGATTCTTTTTCCTTCACTCGTTTTATACAGGAAAATATCTTCTGCGCCTCAACCGTTACATCCGTACTCATCGATGCGCCTATACAGCTTGAGCAGTTTTCACATCTGCCCGTTGCCATTTCACCGAAGTACTGAAGTATATAGTGTCTGAGGCAGTATTTTCCTGAGGCGTATTCAATCATTCTGTCAAGCTTCTGAAGCCTCAGCTGCCTTATCTGCTTTTTCTGCTCATCGGTGAGCTCATCGTTTTCCTCGGGATTATCTATGAAATATCTCTGTATGGCAACATCTCTGCCGCCGTAAAGCATAATACAGTCAGCAGCAGAGCCGTCACGTCCCGCTCTGCCCGCCTCCTGATAATAGCTCTCAATATCTCCCGGCATATTGTAGTGTATAACAAAAGAAACGTTGGATTTATCTATACCCATACCGAAGGCGCTGGTAGCAATTACTATTTCCTTTTCATCATTTATGAAAAGCTCCTGATTTATACGCCTTTCCTCCTTGAGAAGACCTGCGTGATATTTTGTAACGCTGTACTTTTCTTCCCTGAGAAGCTCGTAAAGCTCCTCTACCTTCTTTCTCGATGAGCAGTAAACAATACCGCTTCTGCCCGAAAAGAGATCAAGATAACGCTTGAGAGCAATATCCTTATCGGAAGGCTTTACGACCTCAAAATAAAGATTTTTTCTGTCAAACCCCGTAACCACAGTGACGGGGTTATCAAGCCCCACAAGAGAAACAATATCCTCTCTTACCCTGCGGGTTGCCGTTGCGGTGAAGGCAGAAACAACCGGTCTCGAACTTAGGGATGCTATAAAATCCTTTATGAGAAGATATGCAGGTCTGAAATCGTGTCCCCACTGAGAAACGCAGTGAGCCTCATCTACACAGACCATTGAAATGTTTATCTTTTTACAGAATTCAACGAACCTTTCCGTTGAAAGCCTTTCAGGGGCTACGTAAATTATTTTATACTCCCCTCTCAGTGCCTTCATCATAATGATTTTACGCTCCTGAACGGTGAGTGATGTATTGATGCACGTGCTGCTTATGCCGCACTGATTAAGAGCGGTCACCTGATCCTTCATAAGAGATATCAGAGGTGAAATGACAAGAGTAACTCCCTCCATCATCATTGCGGGCACCTGAAAGCAAACGGATTTGCCCGCCCCCGTCGGCATAATACCGAGGGCATCCCTTCCCTCCAAAGCAGCATCAACAAGCTCCTGCTGACCCTCTCGGAAGGTGCCGAAGCCGAAATATTTTCTGAGTACGGAATACTTATCCAGCTCCGCCGCCCCCTTTAAAATCAAAGATTAAAAATTCTTGAAAGCCTTTCCTTAGCGCTTACATTGGATTTTGCAAAGGTTGCCTTTTCCGCCTCATCGGGAGTGTAAATACGCTCGGAATAAGCTTTTTCGTTTCCTAATGTGAAAAGCTCTGCCCATCTCTTCTTCTCTGCACCGCGGTTTGTTTCTACTGTCACATCAATGCCGAGCTTCTTAAGAGACGAGAAGAAATCTCTTTCAATGTCCCCTTCCTTATAGCAATTTGAAAAGGTGAAGGTGAGCTTATCCCCAACAGTTGCAACACCGCATCTTGCACCGTTGACAATGCCCGGTCCCGTATAAAAGAAAAACCTTTCAACATAAGGCTTCATATCCTCGGGGAGAGCTATATTTCCTAAGTTTGAAATAAGTGTGGATGTGCTCTTTTCTGCGGTAATCTGAAAGCCTGCTCCGACGAAGAAGTCCTTCAGGGGCAAGGGTATGAATCTTGCAACCTGCTTATCCATTCTTACATTTTTAGTAAACATAGCATTAAGGAACGCCGCATTATTCACACCTCTGAGCTGAGTTGATACACAGCTGAGTATTTCCTCAAAGGTGTATTCCTCTTCTCTCGGGTCAAGCTGTGCTCTAAGACAAAGCACGAAGTTGCGGAGAGTACTGCTCGGGAATGCCTTTCTGAGATTTACGGGGATCTGAACACTGACCTTCTTTTTGCTCTTGCATTCGCTGAGCATCTTTCTGTAATGAACATTGAGAAGGACTGCCGACAAAAGCTCTGTAGCGGTAACTCCGTAGCTCTTGCTGACGGCGTGAAGCTGTCTGAAGGACATAGTACCCACAGAGAAGTTTGCCATATGAACGGGAAGCTTAGTACCTCTGCGGTGATAAACCCAGTCATCAAGATAGCTGTATTTATCTCTTGAATCAGCATATCTCTTGTATGAATCCTCGGTTTCCTCTTCAGAGGGCTCCGCATTCACATCGAGAACCATTGCATTATGTGATATATCATAGCCCTTCAGCCTGAGATATTCTGCCGCCATTGTTAAAAGGAAAACAGTTCCTCCGTAGCCGTCACAAAGGGCGTGATAAATATCAACGCTTATTTTTTTACCGTAATAGAAGACACGGAAAAGAAAACCCTTATCCTCCTTGTAGTTGATTCGGTAACAGAAGTTTTTAACATCCTCCCTTACCGGACAACTGTTTTCGTTTTTTTCAAAATAGTGCCAGAAGGCGCCTCTTCTTATTCTCACGTTGAAGCCGGGAAGCCTTCTGAGAGTTCTGTCGAGGGCTACCTTAAGAGCATCCGGGTCTATCTCCTCCTTAAGCTCAATGCTCACGCGGAAGGTATTTGACCAATAAGAGGTGTTCTGCCCGGGAAAGATTCTTCCCGCATTGTCGAGTCTGTACCAGCCTTCAGTTTTCTTCGCCATATCCTCATCTCCTTAAAATGACATAATCACATTTATTATACTATACTATGTTTATTTCTGCAACAGCAATAAAGAAAAATTTAAAAAGGTGCTTCATCCGAAAGTGAATAAAGCACCTTTTCATCTGATTGACTTTTAAGGCTGAGGATTATCGTACCAATATTCCCTGCGGCGGTTAATCACACGCTTTCTTATTATGAAATACAAAGTGAGTGCGCCGATAAGAGCAAACCCGACATATACATGACTGACATCAACACCTCTGATTTTGATTTCACTCCAGAGCTCAGAAATGTGTGCAAGGGTATCCTGAGGAAGATTGTGGAAATACTCGGTCTCCGGCATATCCCCTTCTTCAGGATAAAGGTACTCATTAGCAAGCATATCCGCATAATCAGGATGGTTAAGTGCACCTGTATTGGGCGTTGCGTAACCGATGTAAAGCGCATTACTAAGAGCAATATCAGGGTCAAGCATAAAATTGATATAAAGCAATGCCGCTTCATAGTTCTGGGTACACTCGGGGATGCACATAGCGTCAACGAATATGTTTACCCCCTCCTCGGGATAAACGAAATCAAGCTTCGGGTTAACATCCTGCATACAAACGAAGTCTCCCACATAATAGGGCACGAGGGCCGCCTCACCCGATTCCATCTTGTTATATATCTCATCCATAACGTAGCCCTGCAAAAGAGGCTTCTGGTCAATAAGCATCTTCTTGACCTCTTCAAGCTCTTTTTCGTCAGTACTGTTAAGAGAATATCCGAGAATCTTCTGTGGAATTGCAAAAGCATCCCTCGGGTTATCTATCATAAGAATCTTTCCGCGATATCTTTCGTCCCAAAGAGCGGTCCAGCTCGTGGGAGCCTCTTCAACCATTTCAGTATTGTAGATGAGACCTACCATTCCCACGTTGTAGGGTACCGAAAACTTATTGTCCGGGTCATAGAACATATCCACATAATCCTCACTAACGTACTTATAGTTAGGCAAGGCGTTTACGTCAATTTCGCGGAGCATACCCTCGGTTATCATCCTCTCTATCATATAGTCCGAGGGAATGATAATATCATAGCTTGCACCGCCGTTCTTGATTTTCGGATACATATCCTCGTTGCTTTCATAGGTGACATAGTTTACCTTTATGCCGGTAAGCTTCTCAAACTCCGCATTGACATCAAGAAGCCCGTCCTCGTAGGTATCACTTATATACTCACCCCAGTTGAAAACATTGATTTCCGTACCCTCAAGACCTCGGTTTTTATAAAAGCTTTCGTTTTCATAGGCACTGCAGCTTATCACTGTAAGGCTGAGAAGAAGAAAAACGGCTATTGTCAGGAGTAGCTTTTTCATTTTTTGCCCTCCTTGTTAAGCTTGTTATTCATTTTTTTGTCACCCTTTGCCTGCGCAACATTTATAAGCACAAGGAGAACAAGTATTGCTATAAAAATAAGTGTAGAAAGAGCGTACATATCAGGTGTTACCCTTTTCTTGGTCATCGAGAAAATTCTGATGGGAAGAGTCTCAAAGGACGGTCCCTGAGTGAAATAGCTGATAACGAAATCATCAAGGGACAAAGTAAAGGACATCATAAGACCTGAGAAGATACCCGTTGAAATAGAAGGCAGTATAACCTTGAAAAATGCCTGAACGGGTGTACAGCCAAGGTCCATAGCCGCTTCGGGAAGATACTTGTCAAGCTGTCTGAGCTTGGGAAGCACAGAGAGGATAACATAGGGCAGGTTAAAGGTTACATGAGCTATCAGCATAGTTGTAAAGCCCAGTGCATCCTTCTTGCCTATAAGATTTGCGCAGAAAACAAAGAGGAGCATCATTGAAATACCCGTAACGATTTCCGGGTTCATCATAGGGATATTCGTAACGCCCATTGTAAGCTGCTTTGCTCTTTTATTTTTGAAGGTGTTGATTCCCACGGCGGCAGCAGTGCCCATAACCGTTGCAATAAATGATGAGCTGACTGCAAGAATAAGAGTGTTTGCAAGAGCCTGCATTGTTCCCCCATCGTGAAGAAGGGACTTATACCAGCGCAGTGAAAAGCCGCCTATAACACTTGTACTAGCCGTTGAGTTGAAGGAAAAGACTATCATAACAACAATAGGTGCATAAAGGAAAATCATTATGAGAGCCACATAAAGCTTTGAGAGAGGTGTCATTTTTGTTTTCATATAAGTACACCTCCGTCATCATCGTCGCCCGTAAAGCGGTTCATAACCATCATACAGATAATGATAAGCACCATAAGAACAAGAGAAAGTGCCGCACCTAAGTTATAGTTATTCGCACTCTTGAACTGCATTTCAATAACGTCACCTATAAGAGAGAAGGTGTTTCCGCCGAGCTTCTTTGAAATATAGAAGGTTGAAACAGAGGGTACGAAAACCATTGTAAAGCCTGAAGCAATACCGGGAAGGCTGAGAGGCAGAACAATGTTTTTAAGTATGGTAAGCTTATTAGCGCCGAGATCCTCTGCCGCTTCAATAAGATTGTGGTCCATCTTTGACATAATGGAGTAAAGAGGAAGAATCATATAGGGTATGTAGTTATAAACCATACCGAGTACGACTGCACCCTCCGTATTTATCATATGAAGCTTCGGAAGTCCTATACCGCCGAGGAAGGTGTTGATTATACCTGTATCCTGCATTATTATCATCATTGAATAGGTACGTATAAGAAGATTCATCCACATGGGCAGCATAACGAGTATCATCATCGTTCTCTGCACATTCGCCGTTGTTCTTGCCATTATATATGCAAGAGGATAAGCAATAATAAGAGAAATTACCGTGGCTATAAAGCCCAACCATATGGAGTTGAGCATAACATCCTTATATTTCCCTATATCAAGAACATAGTCAAGGGTAAAATTGCCCTGAGAATCAGTCAGGGAGTACACAAGAACAAAAATCAGGGGTACAACAATAAATATTGCAGACCACACCATATAAGGTGATGCCGTAAGCTTTGTTCCGAGTGA
>JAZULG010000127.1:0-2858 GCA_045603005.1 Acutalibacteraceae bacterium | reverse complement strand
ATCAACGTGTCGGATGCGGTCTGCCTCCTTATCGGCTCTTGTGAATTCGTGCTTTTTGATGATGTTGTTCATATAATCATCGTTTGAAGCACAGCCTACGAGACCTGTCTGGCTTCTGCCGTTCATAATCTGGCGGTAGATATAAAAGCAGTTTTTTTCATCAGTACGGCATATGCCCTTGTTTTCGAGGGTGTCGAGATTTTCTCTTGCCTTGAGATAAACCTGCTCACTGTATAAATCAGTACCCTCAGGAAGGTCGATTTCAGCCTTATCAACGTGAAGGAAGGAGAGGGGGTTATCCTTAGTCATTTCTCTTGCTTCAGCGCTGTTCATAACGTCATAGGGAAGTGCTCCCACCTTATCAGCGTACTCGGGTACGGGTCTTAAAGCCTTGAAGGGCTTGAATACTGCCATAAAAAACATCTCCTTTTTAAGTACATACTCTATCATTTTAAGTCTTTTATGATTTTTTGTCAATGTATATTTCGTCACAGAATGCAAATGATGATAAAAAGAAAGGAAGGATTTTTATGTCAATTTCAAAAGAGGAGTACGGCAGAATGGCAAAAAGAGCCGCACCGCGTTCACCGGTACTTGCAGATTGTATTTGGGCGTTTTGTATTGGCGGTTTTATCTGTGCTCTTGCCGAGGGGATATATTTATGGATGGACTTCTACGGACTTGATGAAAAGCAGGGAAGGTCCGTTGCTATGATAAGCATTATCGTACTGACGGCAATACTGACAGCCGTGGGCGTTTTCGATAATATAGCAAAACACGCCGGTGCAGGTACGATGGTACCGATTTCAGGCTTTGCAAACTCCGTGGTAGCTCCCGCCCTTGAATTCAAGGCGGAGGGAAAAATTACGGGCACAGCGGCACAGATGTTTTCAATAGCGGGACCGGTTATAGTATTCGGCTGCTCAAGTGCGGCGGTGTATGGGCTGATAGTGTATCTGTTGGGATAGGGGGATAAGAAGATATGGCAAAACGTAAAGGAAAAACCGTAATATTAGATGCTAAGCCTGCCATAACAGCAAACGCCGCCGCAGTCGGCAAAAAAGAAAGCGAAGGCCCCCTCGGAAAGGAATTTGACAAGGTATATACCGACACCACTCTCGGCGAGGAATGCTGGGAAAAGGCAGAAAGCGGACTACTCAAAACCGCAGTGTGTACCGCTCTGGAAAAATCAGGTAAGGCGCTTGAAGAAATCGATGCAGTTTATTCGGGCGATCTTCTTAATCAGTGCATTGGCTCTACCTTCGGTCTCAGGGAGTTGAATATGCCTTTTTGCGGACTATACGGCGCCTGCTCAACCATGGCACTGAGTCTTATTCAGGCGTCGCTTGCCATAGAAAGCGGCGGCTTCCGATGCACAATGGCTACCACAAGCTCCCACTTCTGCTCGGCGGAAAAGCAGTTCCGCTATCCGCTCGAGTACGGAGGACAAAGACCTCCCACATCGCAGTGGACGGTTACGGGCGCAGGTGCGGCGGTGCTTGAAGGTGTAAAGGGGGATTATCCCTATATTGATAGTATACACATAGGCACAATTCAGGATTTAGGCGTAACCGATGCGAATAATATGGGCGCAGCAATGGCACCCGCTGCAAGAAAAACCATATCTGATTATCTCCGTGACACAGATACCTCGCCCTCCGACTATGACCTTATTCTTACCGGTGACCTCGGTGCAGTAGGCAGTGAGCTTCTCAGGGAGCTGCTTATGAAGGAGGACGGAATAGATATAAGCGACGTACATCGTGACTGCGGACTTCTTATCTATGACAGAGAGGCTCAGGACGTTCACTCAGGAGGCTCTGGATGCGGCTGCAGTGCATCGGTGCTTTGCTCATATATACTCAACGGTATGAGAAGGGGAGAGTATCGCAATATACTGTTTATTGCAACGGGTGCGCTTATGTCTCCCGTATCATCACGAGAAGGAGAAACGATACCGGGGATAGCGCATCTTGTAAATATACGAAGGGGGAGAGACTGAATGAATATACTGAAGGACCTCAAATGTATTTTGTGCCTTGTAAAGTGCAGTAAGTATCTTTACTTTGCAAAGAAGATTATCTGTTTTGTTACGATCCTGATTTCCGCAGCGGTACTTGTGTCCCTTGCTCAGGACGGCAAGGTAACTGTGGAAAAGCTCAGGAGTATGATGTAATTATGGACGGTATACTGAATATTCTTAAAGCGTTTCTTGTGGGTGGGCTCATCTGTGTAGTCGGACAGCTTCTTATAGATTTTACGAGGCTTACACCTGCAAAAATACTTGTCAGCTTTGTGGTACTCGGCGTAATTCTCGGCGGTATCGGTGCTTACGAAAGGCTTGTTGATTTTGCGGGCGCGGGAGCGACGGTACCTCTGGTAGGCTTCGGCTATAATCTTGCCAAGGGGACAAAAGAAGCCGTAGAGAAAGAGGGAATTCTCGGTGCCCTCAGCGGACCTTTGTCCTCTGCCTCGGTGGGAATAATGGCAGCAGTGCTCTGCGGACTTGTCTGCTCGGTATTTACGAGAAGCAAGGATAAGAGGTAATGCGCGATTCGCAATTCGCAATGCGCAATCGCGGGTAATTCGTGCGGTAGGAGATAAATACTACTCGCCGAATTTTCATTTGTGTAGGGGAGACCCAATGTGGTCTCCCTGCTTTTTTTATCCCGCTCTCGGAAAATATCTACTCCGGTAGCGGTCTATGTCCACGGCGACCCTTTCCAACCTCGATGTTTTATCCCTCTCTCGGTAAATATATAGTAGGGACACGGCGTGCCGTGTCCGCTGAGCTTTATCGCTAAATACATCTTACGGTTAACAGGATTACTCCCTCAGTCACCCTGTCGGGCGACAGC
>JAZULG010000126.1:0-6287 GCA_045603005.1 Acutalibacteraceae bacterium | reverse complement strand
CTTGAGAAAAGACACTCTTCAGGGTGACGCGGTTTACAAGGAGTACTTTTCTCTTTTGGAAAACGGAAGACCGACCCTCGATGTAAGCAACTGTCCCGACCTGGCACCTATACTGATGTGTCTTGCCGCAGAGCTTAACGGTGCGGTGCTTAAGGGTACGGCAAGGCTCAGAATAAAGGAAAGTGACCGCGGAGCCGTAATGAAAGAAGAGCTTACAAAGCTCGGTGCGGATATAGAAATATACGAAAACGAAATAATAATAAATAAAGCTCAGCTGAAAGCGACCAATGAACCGCTTTTATCTCATAACGATCACAGAGTTGTAATGAGCTTGGCGGTTTTATGCAGTAAATACGGCGGAATAATTAAAGGGGCAGAAGCAGTCAAAAAGAGCTATCCTGACTTTTTTGACTGTGTAAGGGAGCTCGGATTGGAGGCACAGATAAATGACGATAAATAAAAACACACGTTTTCTCATAGTCGGTCTCGGTCTTCTCGGAGGAAGCTATGCGAGAGGTCTTACCGGTAAGGGTTATTACGTTGAGGCTCTCGTTGATAACGAGCAGGCCAAGGAGTACGCTCTCGAGCACGGTATGGTAAAAAATGTCAGTACCGATGTTGATGAGACTATGATAAAGCAGGCAGATATTATAATCTTTACACTTTATCCCGAAACTTTTGTGGATTGGATTGAAAAAAACGGTAAGCTTATAAAGCCGGGTACGATAATTACCGACGTTACGGGTGTAAAGGGATGCATAGTTGATAAGATACAGAAGATGCTTCCGCCGATGGTTGAGTTTATTTCGGCGCATCCTATGGCAGGTAAGGAAACATCGGGTATAACAAACAGTGACGAGCGTATTTTTTACGGTATGAACTATCTCGTTGTACCTACAGAAAGAAATACCGATGAGGGGATAGAGGCCTGCAAGAGAATAGGTGAAATTCTCGGTTTCGGACGTATTTCCGAAATATCTCCTGAGAATCACGATAAGATGATAGGCTTTGTATCACAGCTTACTCACTGCATAGCTGTTGCACTGATGAATTGCTATGAGCACGCAAGTCTTGAAAGATACACCGCTGACTCCTTCCGTGATCTTACACGAATTGCAAAAATCAACGAAAAGATGTGGAGCGAGCTTTTTCTTGCGAATAAGGAGGCTCTTCTTGAAGAAATGGAGCTTTTCCAGAATCAGCTTCAGAAACTTCACGATTATCTCGAAAACGGTGATCGTCAGGGTCTTATGGATATGATGATAACATCAACAGAACGCAGAAAACTTTTTGATAAATAAAGGAGAAAAATATTATGATGAATATGGATTTCGTATGTAAGCTTCCCATTCCCAAGCTTATTAAGGAAGAATTTCCGATGACTGCTGCAGCAAAGGCAATAAAAGAAAAGAAGGATAAGGAAATAAGAGATATTTTTGAGGGTAAGGAAAGAAAGCTTATCCTTGTTATCGGCCCCTGCTCTGCCGACAACGAGGATTCGGTTTTAGACTACATATCAAGGCTTATACCCATACAGGAAAAGGTAAAGGATAAAATTCTTATCATCCCGAGAATTTATACCAATAAGCCCCGTACCACCGGTGACGGCTATAAGGGTATGCTTCATCAGCCGGACCCGAGCAGTGCCGCAGACCTTATCAAGGGTATTGTTGCCATAAGAAAGCTTCATATGAGAGCGGTTAACGAGATGGGCTTCTGTTGCGCTGACGAAATGCTTTATCCCGAGAATCACCGTTATCTTTCTGACGTACTTTCCTATGTGGCAATAGGAGCGAGAAGTGTTGAGGACCAACAGCACAGACTTACTGCAAGCGGACTTGATATTCCCGTAGGTATGAAAAATCCCACAGGCGGAGACCTTTCTGTTATGATGAACTCCATTACAGCCGCACAGCACAGTCATGATTTCATATACAGAGGCTGGGAGGTACGCTCAAAGGGAAATCCTCTTGCCCACGCAATTCTCAGAGGCTATGTCAACGACAGGGGACAGTCCTTCTCTAATTATCATTATGAGGATCTTGCACATCTTTGTCAGCTTTACGCCGAAAGAGACCTTGCAAATCCTGCAGTAATAGTTGATACCAACCACGCAAACTCAGGTAAGAAGTACCTTGAACAGCCGAGAATCGCAAAGGAGATTCTCCATTCCTGCAGACATAATTCAGACATTGACAAAATGGTCAAGGGCCTTATGATAGAAAGCTATATTGAAGACGGAGCGCAAAAAATCGGTGAGGGCTGCTACGGTAAGAGCATAACAGACCCATGTATCGGTTGGGATAAGACAGAAAGACTTATCTATGACCTTGCTGATGTTTATTGATGCAACAAAAGAATATAATTTGTGTAAAAACAGCCTGAAAAGTAAAAATCAGGCTGGTTTAATACATAAATTAATATTTTGTTAAAAATGTGTTGACATATTTGCTTATTTAGTATAATATAATTCAAAATATAATAGACAGGAGGCGGGAATATGGATATTATTCAGCAGATAATGATAATACTGACAGAGTTAATCGAAAGAATAAGGGATATTTTCGCTTTTGTCAATTCTCAGTTCCTTCCACCGCCGGATGAAGAGATTACCGACGAGAAGGATTACCTGAAAAAACAAGAAAAAAGATAAAAATCTTTTAAAATACCATTGACAAAGAGATATTTATCTGCTATTATATATAAGCCGTCGCGAGAGCGGGGGCAAGATGTGGGAGCATAGCTCAGCTGGGAGAGCATCTGCCTTACAAGCAGAGGGTCACAGGTTCGAGCCCTGTTGTTCCCACCAAATGGCCCGGTAGTTCAGTTGGTTAGAACGCCAGCCTGTCACGCTGGAGGTCGACGGTTCGAGCCCGTTCCGGGTCGCCATTTTAAATATGCGGATGTAGCTCATCTGGTAGAGCGCCACCTTGCCAAGGTGGAGGTAGCGAGTTCGGGCCTCGTCATCCGCTCCATACGGTACCATAGCCAAGTGGTAAGGCCACGGTCTGCAAAACCGTTATTCCCCGGTTCAAATCCGGGTGGTACCTCCATTGAATTAACCCTCCAATCTGAACCTCAGGCGTTCGATAGAGGGTTTTTTCTTTTCTTATAAACATAGAATTTTAGCGGCTTCAGGGCTGCTTTTTTTATTCTCCTTTAATACTACACAAAAATTTAAATTTTTTAAAACGCGAATCGAAAAATAAAAATCTCACCAAATCTGAACCTCAAGTGTTCGATAAAAGCTTTACATATAATCTCAGTGATTTAGTGACTTCAACCTATTTTATCCTATACTATGTCTAAATCTAAATAATTCAAATTTCGAGCAAAAAAGTAAATAAACATCAGAAATCTGAACCTACATTGTTTGATTGATTAACTTTTATGTAATTTTCAAGTTTTTCAAAGTAGGCGGTTTCATATTCATCGGGTGTTTTATATCTTAACTTCGAATGAGGTCGAGAGGTATTGTAGTCATATATATAATCTTTTACAGCTTCTTTGAATTCGCGTTCCGAACGGAAATCTGTGCGATACAGCCTTTCAGTTTTTAAGGATTTGAAAAATGACTCTATTACTGAGTTGTCATATGGTGTATATGCTCTTGAAAATGATTGAGTGACACCCAATTGCTTCAGATAAGAAACATATGCTTTAGATGTGTAATTACACCCCTGATCACTATGAAATAACAGATTAGTAGGTTTCCTGCTTTCATATGCAGTTCTGAATGTTCCTTTGGTCAGTTGTGTGCTGTTTGATGGCGAGATTCTGTATCCAACAACCTTCCTCGCAAACAGGTCAAGAATCACACATATATAATATTTTCTATCGTTATACAGAAACTGTGTAACATCACCGACCCAAACCTCATTTGGTTTGCTTACTGTGAATTGTTGATTTAATATGTTCCGTTTCTTTTCTTGAAGTTGAAGGTAATGCTTCTTGGCACCGCCTCGTATAGAGAACCAACCATTCTCGTGCATAATAGCTGCGACAGTATTCGGACTTATGTGATAACCCATGCCTTGTAATATTGCATGTATTTTCCAAGCACCAAAAATCTGCTTACTGTCATTGAATATCTTTTCAATTATGGGTGTAACTTCAGCACGTCGACGTGCCGCTTCTGTATTTTCGTTTTTATTTCTGAGTATGTAGTTATAATAACTGCCTTTCGGAACATTCATAGCTTTGCAGAGCAGGGCAGTACTATATTTTCCGGATAATTCTTTTATTGCTTCATATCTTTCTTTCTGAGGTGCATCAACTGAGCAGGATGCAGATTTCAGTATTTCTATCATTAAATTCTGCTGCTCACACTGCTGTCTAAGTAGAATCACCTCGTGCATATTAATTGGCTTTTTTCGTCTGGATTTTTTATTATATTCTTTTATCCAGGCATATATTGTACTTCGGGCAAGTCCGTGTTCTTTTGATATTTCAGTAACTGATACACCGTCGGAACACAGATTAATGATTTTTTGCTTATCTTCTTTTGAATAGTTTTTACGCATTATTAAGTCTCCTTAAAATTTTTAGACCTTATAATACAACATTTTTTGAAAAAAGTGAACACACTGATACAGTTACACAAACTCTAATACGATTAGTTTTGCATATTTTAGGCACAAATTTTTATATAGTATGAAAAAATATGATGATTTTATAATTATAATATGAAGAAATTTGCAAAGTGACAAAAACTAACTCAAAAATACTTTATCTCTTAATATTGAACAATTTCCAAATTATGATATAATAAACACAACAAAGGAGGTGAAACCAATGGCATATACAGAGCTTATTAAAAACTTTGAGCGAATCCGTGACTATATGAGAGAGTTTTATATCTACGGCTTTAAAAGCAGGGATGAGTATGACAAAAAGAGCGCCCGTTCCTATGATAACGAACGCCGCAGAATCGAAAGCTATCTCGGCGAATATATGGGCTTTCGTCAGAGCGAAAAAGGCAAGAATGTTTTTCTTTCAATAGACAGCCGTTCGGTTTCACATAATCCTCTTTATAGTGTGCTCAAATCAAAAAGCTTTACTGACGGCGATATAACTTTGCATTTTATTCTGTTTGATATTCTGCATTCTCCTGAAGTTGCTTTATCACTTTCCGATATAACAGCTAAAATCGACAGCGAATATCTTTCTTGTTTCAGTGAGCCGATGGTTTTCGATGAGTCAACTGTCCGCAAAAAGCTTAAGGAATATGCAGAGCTCGGACTTGTTCTGTGCCACAAAGACGGTAAAAAGGTGTTCTATTCAAGGAATGCCGATACGGATATATCCAACCTTTGTGATGTCATATCTTTTTTCAGTGAAGCAGGACTCTGTGGTGTTGTCGGCAGTTTTCTGCTCGATAAAATCCCTTATAGTGAAGATTGCTTTTCTTTTAAACACCATTACATAACACACGCTCTTGAAAGCGAGATTCTGTATAAGGTTTTTGATGCGATTTCACAGAAAAGAATTCTCACAGTAACAAATACATCGCGTCGCACACAAAACGACCGCAGAGAAGAAATAGTGCCACTTAAGGTGCTTATAAGTGTACAGAACGGCAGACGATATCTTGCTGCGTATTCTGTAAATTATAAATATTATAAGGTTTATCGTCTTGACTATCTCAGCGATATAAATATCGGTGAGGTTTGCAATTCCTTTGATGAAAGAAGAGAAAAATTCTCTCTGATGCAAAAAAATATGTGGGGTGTTGTCTGTGATGAAAGACGGCCTCTTGAACATATTGAATTTACTGTACATATAGGCAAGGATGAAGAATATATTTATCGCAGACTTTTAAGAGAAAAGAGATGTGGTACAGTAGAGAGAATTGATGAAAAAACTTGCCGTTTCTCTGCTGATGTTTATGACTCAAGTGAGCTTAATCCCTGGATTCGTACCTTTATAGGCAGAATTGAAAACATAGAGTATTCCAATAAGCTTTACGAAAACCGATTCAATATGGACTTGCAGGATATGTACCGTCTTTATGGTTTGGGAGGTGAGGAATAATGCTCTTTCACGAGATTTACGGCTGTTACTATAATGCTGTTGCAGAAATCCTCCAGCAGGCTGAGAACGGTGAGCTTACAGAAAAAGGAATGCAGAAAATCATTACTGAAAATGCCTTTTCAGAAAGCTTTCTTACTGTAGTACCTTCTCTCAAAGACGAAAAATGGCAACTGCTGAAAAAAGATTTATCCACACCTATTAAACATGAGCCGTCTATGCCTTTAACCGACTTACAAAAACGGTGGCTGAAAGCA
>JAZULG010000125.1:0-7540 GCA_045603005.1 Acutalibacteraceae bacterium | reverse complement strand
CGGTGTTCTTTATTTCTGCCACGCCGTATTCCTTTGCATCAAAGGTTGCGGGAGTGTAGCCTGCTGCACAGTGAGCCTTATTTACCTCTGCGGTAAACCTACCGCCGCTGATTTCGATATTAGCTTCCTCGATTGTATCTGTGGTAGCGACGAAACCGGTGTCAAAGCTGCCGTATTTGTTAACAAGAGGAGCCTTTTCCTGCCAACTGTCGCTAGTTACTCTTGAGTGTGCGCCGTATTCAACTGCGCCCTTTACAGTACCGCTGAAGCTTTCGTCAAAGGTTACGCTGAGACCCTCGTCGTAAACGCCGAACATGCCGTACCACATATCGAAGGCAACTGTATCCTCATCACCGAGGATTTCGGTTGCACCCTTGATTACGGTGTCACCGAAGTTGTTTGAAAGAGTGTACTGATTAACCTCGCTCTTTGTACCGTCAAGGATAATATCCTCAAGGGTAAGGTCGGCGTAATTCTGCACAAGCATCTTAGCCTTTGTTGAGGTGAGAGTACCGTTTCTGAGTGTTACTGTTGCACCCTTGAGAAGCTGGAAGGAAAGGGTTTCAGTACCTGTTGAGCCGACGAGAATGCCCTCTACACTGTAGGTGAAGCCGCCGAAGTCAATTACTACGTTCTGTCCCTCTTTAACGATAATACCGTTACCTGCGGCATCGCCGAGAAGGGTAATTGTTGTTTCTGTTCCGTCTGCGGGAACTGCGGCAATAGCCTCTTCAAGTGTTGCATATTCGGTTTCGCCGATTTTAGCAACTGCTTCATTTTCCGCAAAGGCAGAAAGAGAAAAGAGAGTAAAAAGTAACAGCATTGAAAAAAGAACAGATAAAGCTTTTCTTTTCATTGTTCATAGTCCTCCTGAAAAAATATTTATTACTTAAAATGGTTGTTCCCATATTATGTATTACTGTATTTTATCATAAAGAAATGTAATAATCAAGGAGTTTTTATGTACAGTCTAAAAACAAAGCAAAAAAATACCGTGCAAAAAGACCGATTACGACAAAAAATAAAGCCGTCCCCGAAGGACGGCTTTAGGAAATTATTCGTCGATGTGTGAGAAGAAGAACTCTTTTCTTTCTTCTGTGTTGATAACGGTAACGGGCTTAACCTGATTGAGCACCTTGCCCTGCTTCTTGAGCATCTCTCTGTAATCAGCATAGGAGTTCTTCTTGAGAAGGTTAACCTTTGCTGCGCCGAGCATACCCCAGCGGCGATATTTGAGATACTTTTCGTTGCTTTCGCCGAGCCACTTATCAAGGCTTTCCTCGATAGCGGGAAGCATATCCTTTGAAACGTCTCCCTCGGGCTCTGCAAACATAACGTAGCGTACGGGCTCGGAAACGTTATCTGAATAGAAGCTGTAGCCTGTGAAGGAGATGCCGAGCTCCTCCTGTACCTTTGCTGCTGCCCAGTCAACCATCTGAGTTGTTGTCTTTTCGTTGGCAACGTTCATTGCAAGGTTGTTTCTGTAAAGGAATTCTACCTTCGGGGTCTTGTTGAAGTAGCCTGTAACACGTACAACGTCTTCAATCTGATAACGGTAAAGACCTGAGAAGTTGGTAACAACAAGCTCGTATTCCTTGCCTACCTCAACCTCACCGATTGTGAGAGGTCTTTCGATATCGGGGTTATCAATGGGGATAAACTCGAAGAAGATTGAACGGGGGAGAAGCACGTAGTCATTAACGTCAAGCTCGACGGGCATTGCGAAGTAGCCCTCTGCAGCAGCGTAGCCCATGTTGTGAATGGGAGCATCGCCTATGTATCTTCTGAGCTTTGAAACGTAAAATTCAAGAGTTGAGCCTACCATACCGTAGGACCATGCAAAGTTGGGCCATATTCTCGGTGCGATGGGAGTATCGAAGCCCTTTTCACACTCTCTGCGGATTTCGGCAGCTCTCTTGGGATTGGGCTTGAATTTCTTTGACCATTTTGCACGAAGGTCGTCGGGACATTTGATTGAGGGGTCAATAACACCCATTTCAATATCCTTGCACATAAGCTCCCAGTTCTGCTCGAAATAGTCGAACATTGAGGTGAGAAGAGTAACAACCATTGAGCCGAGGAAGGAAACATCACGGTTTTCAAGAGCGAAGCGCATATGGAAGTATGTTGAATTTACTGCATCCTCGTTTTCGGGATACATAAAGTCATTGGGGGTTGTCATAAAGAACTTTGAAATAGGCTTGAGGTAGGTGAAGGGAACCTGGCCTGCACCGTTGCCCATTTTACCGTCTCTCATCTTGTGACCTGTAAGGATAATTGCAACGGGACCTATCTGCTTGGGGAACTTCTTGCCCTTCTTCTCAAACCACTGCTTTGCGCAGGCGGGAGTAGCGGCAAAGCCCATGCACTGCATATTCCAGAGGTCCTTGCCTGATTTGGGAAGAACCTTCGGCTTTCCTACTGAGCCTGATGATGTGCAGTAGCGCTTACACTTTCTTGCCATCATAAGGTTTTCTTCGCCGTCGAGCATACGCTCGATATATTCATCGTATGTATCATAGGTTGAAAGGGGTACGATTTTCTGGAAATCTTCAACGGAATGAACCTTGTCAAAGCCGATCTTCTTGCCGTACTCTGTGTTCTTATTTTCTTCCATAATCTGAAGAAGAATTTTTTCCTGAGTTTCAACAGGGATTGATGTAAAGTGGTTTACGCCCTTGAGGACGGAATTACCGAGCATTACACCGATATCTGACATTGCCATTGTAATTACCTCTTTTCTTTATAAATATTCATTATCCGTAATATAATAACAATTTTTCATAGATTTGTCAATCGAGTATTAATAAAATGTAAATTGAGTTCAGAAAAACATCATAACAGGACTCCTCGGTTGTATATGAAACACGGCGGAGCCTTCTGTTGCAAAGAAAAAACGCCCCGAAGGACGTTTTTATATTTAATTGCCATATTCTCTTGCAATTCGTGCAAAGCGGTAGTCATTTTCATATCCGAGACCGCCCGAGGAGCGGTAAACGCTGAGGATGATACCCATTGCAAGGTAGAGGCAAAGGGTTGATGAGCCGCCCGCGCTTATGAAGGGCAGGGTGATACCGATAACGGGCAGAAGTCTTGTGCACATACCGATATTGACCGCTGCCTGACCGACTATCATAAAGGCGGTACCGTAGCACATCATTTCAGCGGCGAAGCTTTTGCTTCGCTTTCCGACTGCAACTATTCTTACCGCAAGAAGAAGGAATAAGACGAGAAGAATAACAACACCTATAAAGCCAAGCTCCTCACTTATAACGGAAAGAATCATATCGTTTTCCTTTTCGGGAAGAAATTTACTGTGGCTGAGCTCACCCTTGAAGAG
Organism: Acutalibacteraceae bacterium; assembly: GCA_045603005.1. Classification (GTDB taxonomy): domain Bacteria; phylum Bacillota; class Clostridia; order Oscillospirales; family Acutalibacteraceae; genus UBA6857. Next base: position 4,200 of record JAZULG010000125.1, on the reverse strand, counting down.
TCCCATACCTGAAAATCCGCCGTTTTTTATTGCCTTGAGAGCCTGATTCTGCTGATAGATTTCCGTCGGATAAGCATCGGGGTTGAGTATGGCGAGGATACGGTTTCTCTGTATATCGTCAAAAACCTTGTACCAAATAAAGGGGGCGGCGGCAACTATTGCAGCGCCTGCCGCGGGAAAGTAAAGCCAGTGTACTCCTGAAATATACATCATACCGATGAACATTATCATAAAGATAAGAGCCGAGCCCATATCACCCGTAGCGATAACAAGCACAATGGGTATACCGGCGTGTATTGCAAGAGCAATAACATTTCTGATTTCGGAAATGTTGTTTTTTATCTTTTCAAGATGCCAGGAGAAGGTAATGATGAAGCCGATTTTAACTACCTCGGAGGGCTGAAAGTAAAGGGAGCCTATTTTAATCCACGAGATAGCATCACTTCTGCCTTCGGGGGAAACACCGAATTTAAAAAGCAGAAGCATAACTCCCACACAGCCCACCGCCACAATGGGCGATAGCTTCAGTATGATATCGTAATCTATAAACGATACCAGAAGGGCAACGGCGAGACCGAGCACAAAGGCGAGAATCATAACCTTTGCGTCACGGGAAAAATAGGATGTGCTTTCGGAGGTATATGTTGCACTTGATACCATTACCGTACCGTAAACGGAAAGGGCAAGTGTTATTGCAATAAGTATAAAATCGGTCTGAGTGAGTATTTTTTTTATCTTTTTTAAAAGCAAATTATCACGTCCTGTTTTCAATCTGCCCTGACATTATACAACAAAAGCGGCTTTTTTTCAAGTGGGTTTCCCATATTGGGCATAACTGTTGACTTATTGATATTTTATGGTAAAATAAAGGACAGTAAAAAGGAAGGGGGAAGTACCGTGATAAGCTTTGTTTCAGACAGTACCGGGAAAACTGAGGAGTTTGCCGAAAAAATAGGAAAAAATCTCAGGGGCGGTACGGTTATTGCCTTTTTCGGCGGACTCGGTGCGGGAAAAACCTCCTTTACAAGAGGGCTTGCAAGGGGTATGGGCATAAAGGCCGACGTTTCGAGTCCTACCTTTGCAATTGTCAACGATTACGGCGGAAATCCTCCTCTCGTACATTTTGATATGTATAAGGTTGAGACCTGGGATGACCTTTATTCAAGCGGATTTTTTGATTATCTTGATATGGGTGCAGTGCTTGCCGTTGAATGGAGTGAAAACATAGAAAACGCTCTCCCCGAGGACACAGTACGTGTTACCATTGAAAAAACAGATAACGAAAACGAAAGAATTATTACAGTTGAAGGAATTGATTCAATATGAGAATACTTGCAGTTGATACAAGTGCGGTCTGCGCTTCGGTTGGTGTCACCGAGGACGGAAAAATACTTTCCGAAAGCAGTATAAACACAGGGCTTACCCATTCGAGAACCCTTATGCCCATGATAGACAGTACTCTTAAAAACGGTGAAATTGACCTCGACAGTATTGATTACTTTGCCTGCAGTGTAGGACCCGGCTCCTTTACGGGTATAAGAATAGGTGTTGCGGCGATAAAGGGTTTTGCCGACGGACTTAAAAAGAAGTGTATTCCCGTTTCTACTCTTGAGGCTCTTGCATATAATCTTCAGGGCAGATGCTGTACAGCAGTCAGCGTTATGGATGCACGCTGCAATCAGGTATATTGCGGAATTTTCCTTGTTGACGGTGAGGAGATAACAAGGCTCACCGAGGATATGGCTCTGAAAATAGATGAGCTGGAGAAAATTCTTCCCGATTATGAAAACGTAGTTTTTGTCGGTGACGGTGCAAGGCTCTGTCACTCGAAGCTCGGATATGAAATTGCACCCGCAGGTCAGCTTTATCAGAGAGGCTCCTCTGTTGCCTTTGCGGCAGAAAAGAGCTTCAGCGAGGAAAAGACAGTCACCGCCGCCGAGCTTATGCCTGCTTATCTGAGACTTCCTCAGGCGGAAAGGGAGCTCAAGGCTAAGTTAAGTAGTAAGTAGTCAGGGGTCAGGGATCAGGGGAAACCGCTTTGCGGTTTCTGAATTATATAATTAAAGGTCACAGAGTGTATGCTCCGTGACCTTTGTTTATTGTGTGATGGTGTATTCTTCGGCGTCCTCTATGTATTCCCCTTCTTCAAAGTAGCCGGAATCATAGCGTATACAGCTTCCTGAAACGAGCTTGCCGTTACTGTCGAAGGTAAGGGTGCCTTCGAAGACTACGGGTACATCGAGAAGAATCGATAAATTGTCTGTATTGCTGAAATAATAGGTTTCAACCTCGCCTTTTTCAGTGCGTTCCGTCATTGTCGAATAAAGACTGCTTACTCTTTTCATTTTTTCAATAGCCTCTTCCTTGCTGTCTTTGAGTCGTAATTCCTTGAAGGTTTCAAAGGATTTAACTGTAATATCCTTATAAAAGGGAGTATATGCCAGCCGAAGAAGAATATCTGTTCTTCCGAAGCCGCAAGCATAATGAACTCTTTTATAGCTTAGCCTTCCCGTTTCATCTGCTGACAGTATAAATGCACCGCCTGCGGGTCTGTCGGATGATATGTTATATAAAAGATAAATTTTTTCGTTTTCTTTGTCATCGGAGCGTATATCCGAAAGGATATATTCAAGGTAATCCTTGTCTTTCACTTGCGTTAAAAGCTCCTCATAGGTAAGGTAACCCGCCTTGCGCAAAAGCAAATCTGCTTCCTCGGCTGTTGTTATTGAGTCATATAGCTTTTCAAGTTTTTTATCCTGTATTTTTAGAAGTACAGCATCACTTATACCTGCATTATCAAACATTACATTTTCATTTTTAAAAAGAGTTATATTTGTGCATAAAACAATGCAGAAGCACACAAGAGCTGCAGATATAAGCTTAAAGGATATATGACCGACAGTAGTTGTCTTTTTACCCTTTGCCAATTTTGAATCAAGCTTTAAGCATAAAATAAATATTAAAAAGCTTACGAGAAATGTCCAGCCCCCAATATACGAAACTAAGGATACAGCGGACTCGGGAAAAAGGAACTCAATAAAATGTGCACAAGCCGGATAATATACAGAGCCACCTACAAAGGGAAAAGATATCAGCAGATTCGCTATGGCGATTTTTCTAAGCAGATAGATGTACTTTTCTTTGTATGCGAATAAAATCAAAATGATTTCCAAAGTGATAAAAGCCGTACTTATAACAAGAGAATCGTAGGTGCGGTACATTGCCGAGGTGAAAAATATTGATAGCAGAGAGCTGCCGAATTCTGTTATGATAGCAAACAGGTCGGCGCAGATAATTATTGAAAAGACAAGCTTGCCGAAAATTCTGTTTTCACGGTAAACCTCTTCAAACTGAGAGCTGATCTCCTCGGCAGTTCCCATTTCTCCGATTGCTTTTGCATAAGCCTCCTTCTCACTGTAGCCTATTTCAATATAAAAATCTGTTTTATCAGCAATATGGCTCATCAGCTCATCACGGATATCAGCATATTTCTTGCCTGAAACGGTTTTCGGCACAGCTTTTTCGAGATATTCTTCAATCAGTTCAGATGGTTGCACGAGCCATTCCTCCCTCAATAACACTCCTTACGGATTCGGTGTAGCTGAACCACTCCTCTTTGCTCTTTTCAAGCTCCTTGAGCCCCTTTTTGGTTATTTTATAATATTTTCTGTTTCTTCCCTCGGGACTCTCGGACCAAAAGGAGGTAACCATACCCTCCTTTTCAAAGGCGTGGAGAATCGGGTAAAGAGTACCCTCCTTAAGGTCGAAGGCACCCTCTGAGCGCACACGGATTTCCTTTACTATCAGGTAGCCGTACATTTCCTTTTTTTCGAGTACACTCAGCACAAGTAATGCTGAGCTTCCCTTTGTCATTTCTTTTCTTATATTCATAACAATCACTCCTTATACATCGGGGCTCTATGTATATAATATATCGAAACTCTAGGTATTTGTCAAGTGCTTTTTTTAAAAGAAAAAAGCGGTCAACTGACCGCTTTCCCTGACTACTGGCTACTGACTACTGGCTACTGACTACTGGCTACTGACTACTGACTACTCTCAATGGTGGCAACCGTGGTCGCCGCAGGTGTGTCCCTCACCGTGCTCGTGGTCGTGATGGTCGCAACGCACGTCGGGATTGTAGCTGAGCTCACCTCTGAGGTAGGCAATAACTGCCGCATCAGCACTGCCCTGTACGCC
>JAZULG010000124.1:0-82183 GCA_045603005.1 Acutalibacteraceae bacterium | reverse complement strand
TTGACAAAACAAAAATATTTTGTATAGTTCAAGATATTAAAATGTACAATGTGACTAAAAGCACTTTAGTACCTCTATCACCTTTCTTTGAAAAATTTTAAAATCTTCATAGCGTTGCACGGTAGCAAGATATTTTGAAATAAAGTAACTATCTTTCGGATTACGCTTCAGAATTTCAAAGGAATTATGTACTTCATATTCCAGACGAGATTCTTCTGAAAACAATAATCCGTAAATAAGATAAATTAAACGCTCAGATTCATTCATGATGTTCTTTTTTATCTTCAAGTAAATCGACTCTGTCCTCAATGTTGTCCACTCGATGAGACATATTGCAAAAATCAATACGAAAAAGCATTGTAATAACTGCAACAATAATTAAAGCTAAAATAAAACCCACAATAAATGATAATTCTTCAGAATGTAACATAGTACTACCTCCCAATTAATAATTCAGATTCCATTCTTTTTTGAGTAATTCAAAAACTTCTTCATTAAGCAAAAGATATTTAACTGAGCCGAGGTTTTCAGGAAGCTTAAATTCATCAACATCAACAAAGTCATAATGCAAGTCACAACAGTACTCAGGAAGCTCACGGTTAATATCGCCACCTGCAAAGAAGCTTTGTCCGAATATCTTTTTGAAGTTCTTACAAGTGTACTTCGTCATATACTTGGATACAGCTTCGACATTATTGTCAATACGAATTGCCGTTGAATAACCAAGCTTATAATTTGTGATATTGTAAACAGTGCGAACTTCGGAACTCGATAAATCATAGCCGTATGCCTTTGCAGTTGATATCTTTATAGGCTTTTTTCTATCGGGTACCTTAACAGTTCCTGAATCAACCAGGTCAAGAGCATCGTTAATCAGACCGTGAAAATGAATTGCGTCATCTTCGTGGAGCTCAGGAACAATCAGATAGTTCAATCCCCTTCTGGCAACCATATTACTAAGCCATTTTGAAAAAGGTTTAATAATCGCCTTCGGATCATATCTGTCAATCTTTTCATCGTCAAGAGTAAGTGTAACCATATAGTTCCACTTGTTTGATAATGCAATATCAAATATCTTTCCTTTTGCGCGGCGCATATTATCATCGCGCGGGTCAAAGAGATTATACTGCTTCTGCTCTTCGTTACTCCCCTGCTCCGTTGCTTCTTTTTTAATAAGCTCAAAGCCGTCATCTGTTTCTATGAATTGAAAACCCGTATCTTTTTCAGATAATCTTTCATCACGCTCAATATCTTCCCAACCTTCATCAAGAAAAACATTACGCTTAAAAACTGTTATATGTACCATTCCATTAGGATATTTTTTAACACGGCAATTATGCCGTAAAACTGCTTCAGTCCTCATTTTTTCAATCCTTTCGAAATAGCGTTTGAGTGAATAATGAGGCTTTAATCGAGTAACTTACAGTTACATATATATTTATATTATATATAATACTATAATTGCCTGCACAGCTGGCGCTGTGTGCAGGCTTAATTAAAAGCCTTATTTTATTCCGAGCATAGGAATTTTCTTTATTACCCACATAACAAAATGATAAATATGTTCGAAATTGGAAATAACGATAACTATAGGCAAACAGAACTTTACAATCTCCCAAGGTAAAAGTAAATCAATAACGGTCTGCGTCATATCGAGAATATCCGATATAAGCCCCATAGCATCATCAAATCCAGTACCGTAATCACTCATATTCGGCAAATCAAGCCAGGAGAAAAGAGTGAAAACAACATTTTTCAATGCATTCAGAATGCCCTCTATTATCATTATTCACCGCCTCCTGTAATCTGATTGTATTTCCTTAAGGCTAAGCCCATAAGACTCAATATACATGTAAGCCAACAAAACGACCGATAAAAAGTATATAAAATACCGATAGGACCTTCAGAAAGAAAGTCGAATTTATAGTCCTGGGCTTCAAGAATAGTAAAGTCTTCAGTTGTACCGTCTTCAAGTCTGATGGGAATAACTACTTCAGGAATCGGTATATAATAACCGTCTGTAAGAGGCTCAAAATCAACGAACTGCTGAAGGATTCCTATTAACGCCTCGGGAAGTTCATATATAACTCCGAGACGCTCAGAGAAATAATTTTGAAACTCTGTAGTCAAAGAATCAAAGTAACCATCAGAAGGGATGAAAAGACCCTTAAATTTATCGGCTATCATTTCAGGAATAGATTTCAAAGTTTCCCAAATGCCCTTGGATGTTTTGTTCTGCTCCTTCTGTTGTTCAACTTGCTCCTTCTGGATGTTCTGTTCTACTTGCTGGACAGTTGGAGGTAGAAAGGTTTGACAATAAATACTTGAGTTAGAATCGTTGTAAAAAAATCTACCGGATTGAAAACCAATTTTATTATTAACAACAAAAGTACATTCGCCATCCTCGTAAGAAGAGTGCAACGGAAAACTAACCGATGCATAATTACCCGCTCTGATACCATTACCGCCGTATAAGTAAAAATCATAACTCGAAGTTGGATATGCCAAAGTTGAAGTATAAGATAATACATAAGGTTCTTCAAAATCACCCCAGGTTGAAGTGCTAAGCTTTGTCCAATCAGAACGAACTGAATAATCTGATAAGTTATAAGAGGCCATATAACAAGCTGAATTATCAAAGAAATAATTTGATACACAAATTCTCATTCTGTCATTGTGAATATCGTAACCCAAGCCACAATTATAGCCGACATAAACAGATGCATAGCTCGATGAAGAAACACGAATAAGTATAAAAGGCATTTTATATTGTGCAGCATCTGAAGTGGCAGCACTATCAAGTGACATATAAATGAGATCCTGAATATACGAAGGTGCATCAGACCAGGGTATTTTTTTAGGGTCAAAATCAGAATAATACTTTTCAGGTGCTAACATAGTAGACGGTATACTCATTTCAGGGTCATATACGCCTTCGGGTAAGCTATAAGAGTAACCGTCATACACATAACCACGATTTAATAAATCTTCATTTACATCAACGGCGGAAGAGCTTAACGAAAAACATGAAGAAAATAAACACACACACAGAAACAAGCAAAGCGCCTTGTATTTCATAGGAACCGACCTCCCCTATTATATAATCGGGCTGAGCGATACTCGATACCGTATAAGTTGCATTCGTTGATACAAATTCAACATCATCTACATTGATAAAATTTGATGTTTCAATTTCAGTAACATTAAAACGCGGACCGTTGTTGTTATAGCTCGAAGCGTTACCCGTGCGAATTTCATACTTTAAGCTGTCTGAAGGGATGAAGAAGCGCAACCATTCAGATGATACTATCTCCTTTTTTGAAAAATATACAATCAAATCAGGTGATGTATTATCGGAACGAGTGTTATCGGTAACAGCTACATAGTACAAATAACCTTCAGCTCGAAGAGTAGGAACTAATCCCTCAAGCACATCAAGTTGGGTGGTAGAGAACATTAAAACCAGTCCTCCTTACCCATTACAGCACGAATAAATATGTTGCCGACACGACAAGTCGCGCCGATTACAGTTGCGATGAGAATTGCCTGACCCATAAATTCAGCCAAAACTGAAAAAATTCCAGCCATAATATTACCTCCTTATATATTTAGCGTTACAACCCTGGGCTTGCCGTTCCATTGTTTGTTGTAGCGCTTCATTTTTGCATATGTATCATATCTGTTATACATATCGTATGTATGAAAATAGAATGTTCTATGCTTAACTTCATACTTGAGTTTACCGTTTTCTTCTCTTGTTTTGAAGCCGTCGACAGATTTGTTATACTGAAGACAGCCGAAAAAATTCTTGCAGATAACAATATCAAATATCTGTTCTCGGAGAGGTTTTGCAAGTCTGAAGTATATCTGTGAAGTACCTATAATTTTTTTACGCTGCTTACGTTGCTGTGATATCTCAATAATTACCTCAATATCAATGTTCTTACTTTCAAGGGAATTCAATTCAAGATGTATTTCATCAATGAAATATACAACACCGTATTCACCGTTTGAGACGTTTTTTAAGCAATCAAGACCGTCATATTCAATACAGATGTATTTGTATTTTCGCGAAAAAAGGTCATTACGGCCGTTTTTGTGGTCTTCAAGGTAAATCCTCTCTTTAGTAGATAAATCGTAAATTTCGTACTCTCCCTTATTATTTTTACGATAACCGGCATTAAAAGGGTAATCTTTCAACGAAACATTCGATACTAAAATCATGAGAGGATAAAGCTCGTAAAGATTATAAATGTAGTTAACAGCTGAAAGTGTTTTACCGAAACCTTGCATACCACACCATACCATAGTACCGACATCCTTAAACCAGAAAGGATGTTCTTTTTTAAATAAACGCTTTTCCTTCAGGTATTCAGGTAATCCTTTTATACCTAAAGGTTCAGCGAAGGCGTATCTGTCCATAAAACCTCCATAAAAAAAGGGAACCCTATCAGGGTTCCCAAAAGTTTAAGCACCAAGTTTACCTGATTTGATTGCTTTTGTAACCTTACGGATAACCCAACGAACACCAAACCACATAAGGAAGAAGCCAACACCAGCGCCGAGTGCAATGCCGATAAACTGAAGAACAGTTGAAATAGTTACAACACCGGTAACTTCACTAAGAGCAGTCTGAACTGCCGATACTGCTTCATCAGCTACAGCTGTATCGCCTTCTGCTGCCGAAGCACCGAAAATACAAACGGTAGCAAGAACAACAACGGTCATACACATAACCGCTATTTTACGAAACCTCTTTTTCATCGTATTCACCTCCCTTTTCAAGAAATAAATTCTCAAGATAACCTAAGTCATCATCAGAAACATTTAAGCGCTTCCTTCGAATGATATTGAATATCAAATAGGCAATAGCAAACAAAAGAAAAATAAAAAGTATACAAATCAATTGAATCATAAAAAACAGATATCACGATTCTTCAGTTAAAGCTGTGACCGAAATGTATTTCTTACCGTCCCAATCTTTGAGCTGGATCCTGCAAGCTACATCAACCCATGTACCAATAAGACCGTTATCAACAAACAGATTTCTTACACGTACAACTTCACCGTCCGAATATAAATCTGTTACCGGTACGGGTTTATCGTCTTTGTCTTTGGCACCATTCGGATTAACCGAACAAACCATTCCTGATATTGTTGCTTTCATAAAATATAACCTCCATAAAATAGAACTACGTCTCATATATGAGACACTCTTATTATAGTCTCAAAAGTGAGACTTGTCAAGAGTATTATATATGAGACATAGTATAATTTTTTTAAGGAGTTGATAAAATATGAATTATGTAAAAAGAATAAGAGATTTAAGAGAAGATAACGACTTAACCCAATCAGACTTAGCAATAATTTTAAAAACGGCACGAAACTACTACGGAGAATATGAGAGAGGTACAAGACCTTTACCAATAGAACATCTAATAACTCTTTGTAGATATTACAATGTATCTGCCGATTACATGTTAGGGTTTACAAACACATTAAGAGAATTACCAAAAAAGTAAAGGAGAAAAATATCAATGATAGTTGCAATAATTATAATAGTCGCTTTAGTAATTTACATAGCTTACGATGAATATAAAAAACAGCAAGCACACAAATCTGATAAAACACAAGAAGAAGCAGAAATTAAACTTGAAACAACCAACCTTCCATACAGAAAGAAGTATCTACTCACTAAAAATGAATGGAGCTTCTATAAATCACTCAAACTGATAGCAGACGAACTTGGCTACACCGTATTAGCAAAAATCAGAGTTGCAGATATAGTAGAGCCGATACCAAACAATAACCAATCAGAATGGCAGAAATACTTCAATAAGATAAACAGAAAGCATATAGACTTTGCATTTGCTAAGCCTGAGAACCTGCAGATAATTCTACTGATAGAACTTGATGATAACTCACACGATACCAAGCAAATTGAAAGAGATAAATTCATAGACGAGTTATATAAACAGACAGGATATAGCTTCATAAGAGTCAGAGGAACGGGAGAGCTCAAGGAAAAGATAACAAATGTGCTTAATGCTATACAGAAGTAACTTATCCCTTCATTCGTTTCGGTATTATAACGGCAAAGCATAAAAGTAAAGGGGTATCTGTAAACTTTTTCCGATTTAAGCACTTCAAAACAATTAATTTTTACCCGGGAAAAACTTTACATACACTCCCCTTGACTTTCACGCTTTTAAGCCGTTAGTTTGGAATTACCGAATGAAATGATAAGAAAAAAAGACCCCTTAATCAGGGTCTTTTTTAGTCTCTTCAGGTTTAAGATGAAGCTCATCAATAAAAAATAAATCAGATACTCTTCGAACGCTACCGTCAGCGTTAAATTCAAAAAAACCTTCTAATTTATGCACGTCATCCTCGAGCTCATCCACGCGGCCGGACAAGGTTCTGAAATCAAAACGAAACAAAACACAAAGTACAGTAATACAAATGGCTGCCATTAAAAAGCCGGCAGAAAAAGTAAGCAATTCACGAAAAAACATAAAAAACACTCCTATTTTATTTTAGTAAAAATCACTACGAAATTAAATCGACAAATATCTATTTTGTATAGTTCAAGATATAAAAACATACAACATCACTAAAAACGCTTTAACAGTTCTATCACCTTTATTAGATAAAATAAATAATGTGACTTATTCATAATTTACTTAATCCTCCAACTTAGATAACCCCTGTTGAAATTAATGTTGAAATTAATTAGTATATATGATAATATATGATATAAATTGATACAAGGATGTAACTTTATATGCAGATCAAAATTCAGAATGGCGTTGTTGAGCTTTCAGGCGATCCGATTTTAAAGAAAGTAAATATTGAAATTAATACTAAGAGCAAAATTGGTATTGTCGGAAGAAACGGTTGCGGAAAAACAACACTTCTCAGACTCCTCGGCGGTGAACTTGATATTTCTAAAGATTATCCTGAGCTTAACAGTCAACATATAATATCAGGCCGGCCGATTATCGGTACCTTGAATCAGATGGCTTTTAAGGATGACTCGATAAATATGCTTGATGAAATCAGAAGCGCCTACAGTAACATAATTGAGATGAAGGATAAGCTTAATCGTCTTCAGACTATGTTGGAATCTGATTCAACGGAAGAAAAAATACTTGAGTATACTACCCTGCTCGATTCCTTTACGAATTCAGGTGGATTTTATTTCGAAAAGGAATATGAGGCTGCAATCAAGCGTTTTGGCTTTACTGATGAGGACAAAAAGAAACCTCTCACTGATTTTTCCGGTGGTCAGCGTACTAAAATAGCATTTCTTAAGCTTTTACTTTCGAAACCTGACCTCCTTCTTCTTGATGAGCCGACAAATCATCTTGATGTTGAAGCAGTATCATGGCTTGAAGAATATATTGCTTCATATAAGAATGCAGTTGTTATTGTATCTCATGACAGAATGTTTCTTGACAAAACCGTCAACTGCATTTATGAAATTGAGTATGGAAAAACTACCAAATATAACGGTAATTACTCACAGTTTTCAGAACAGAAAAAATTACTCCGTGAGCAACAGGCCAGAGCCTATGAGGAACAGCAGGAAGAAATCGCCCGTATCAGAGAGCTGATTGAAAGATTCAGATATAAGGCAACGAAAGCTGCGATGGCTCAGTCAAAAATCAAATACCTTGAAAAAATGGAGTTGATTGACCCTCCTGAAAGCTATGATTCAAAACAGTTTCACGCAAACTTTGAGCCTGATATGAGATCCGTAAAGGATGTATTGACTGTACGAAATTTAAAAATAGGTTATAATTCGGTTATCAGTGAGGCCAATTTTTCGGTGCAACGCGGTCAGCATATCGGAATTATCGGAGGGAACGGCAAGGGAAAGTCTACCTTGCTAAAAACTATTGTTGGTACTATCCCCTCTTTGGACGGCAATTTTACGATAGGCAATAATGTAAAAATCGGATATTTTGATCAGCAAATGGTACAGTATACCGGCAATAAAACTATTCTTGATACATTTATGGATGAGTTTCCGACCATTACTCCTTTTGAAGCAAGAAGCTCTTTGGGTGCCTTTCTTTTTTCAGGTGACGATGTTTTCAAGACGGTTGATGTACTTTCCGGTGGCGAAAAGGTGCGTCTTGCACTTTGTATTTTATTTAAGAGAAAGCCTAATTTTCTTATTCTAGACGAGCCGACAAATCATATGGATATTCTCGGAAAAGAAGCTCTTGAGAATATACTTGCTGATTATACGGGGACACTCCTGTTTGTTTCACATGACAGATATTTTGTTAAAAAAATAGCACATCATCTTATTTCTTTTGAAAACGACAAAACTGTTTGGTACGAATTCGGATACGATGAGTACGAGGAGAAAAAATATGCACAGCGCAATGTGATTGAAACCGACTCCCCTGCACCTGTGGCTACTGTTAAAAGCAAAAAAAATTATACTACACCGGGCAAAGAAAAAGCACGAAGAGAACGTGCAATTGCGAAGGCAGAAAATGCAGTATCTGTAATTGAAGAAAAGCTCTTATATTTAACAGAGGAGATTAACAAAGAGGAAAATATTTCTGATTACCTCAGGCTTACTGAATTACAAGAACAGATTGATGCAGCAGAAGAAGAACTATTGATTGCAATGGAAACACTGGATTCATTAGTCAGACAAAGTGAATAAATAAAAGCTCCGTAACCTTCTGTAGGTCGCGGAGCTACTTTTTTATATTCCGAAAAGTCCCAATAAACCGTATGATAGTGCTGAAATAATCACACCTGCAACAAATACTCCAAGTGCAATTGCTATGAATGAGTGTTTAATTCTTATATCAAGCAAATCTGCAATCAGCGCACCGGTCCATGCTCCGGTACCAGGTAAAGGTATCGCAACAAAGAGAAACAAACCCAAAAGACGATATTTTTTTACACTTTCAGCTTTTCGTATTGATTTTGCTTCAAGCTTATCGATCAGCTTTTTGACCCAACCGATTTTTTTCAGCAATGAAAAGATTCTTCTTATAAATAATAGTATAAAGGGTATCGGCAAAAGATTTCCGATATAGCAAATAAAGAAGGCCTTGAAAAAGCTTACCTCAAGCAGTTTTGCAACAATCAGACCTCCGCGCAGCTCAAGAACCGGCAACAAAGAAACAATAAATGCAATGAATTCCGCTGACAGTACATCTGAAAAATTGTCAACAAAATATTGCGCAACAGCTTCAGTCATATTACTCCTCCGATTTACCGATTGTATCTAAGAATTTTTTTGCCTCGGTTAAAATATACTTGTCATTTTCGTAGTTCAGTATACGTAACGCGGCATCAAAATCATACCAATCACACTCTTCGATTTCTTCTTCCTGAAGCTTATAAACAAGTTCGTCGGTTTCTGCAAGAAAAATAGAAACGGACTTTTCGATCTTACCTTGGATGGTATACTCTGATTTTTTAACGAAACCGGGTACTATTCTAATTCTCAGGCCGGTTTCCTCAAAAACTTCTCTTATTGCAGTGTCCTCTTCAGTTTCACCGGGCTCAATGTGACCTTTTGGGAATCCCCAATGAGCACTACGCTTGTTTCTGATAAGAAGAAACTTAATCCCCTCTTCAGATTCTCTGAAAATTACAGCACCGCAGGAGCTTTCATATAAACATTCGATACTGTAATTGTTTCTGCCTTCAGCAAACTCAATCGCCTGCTTGATGTCGTTAACAATAAATCTTGTGCTTTTCGGTGCAACAACCCATGCCATACCTCTGCAACTCTGTCTTTTAATGACGGCAATAACTCTACCGTCAAAATTTCTAACAGGGTGATTAATACCCATAATATAGGCACCCTGAACAGATTTCTTATTGCTTTTAAAGCTATCAATAACGCCGTAATTGAGCTTATATTTAAAGCCGAATCTGTTGTTGAAAGAATGCATCGGGGATGTTACACGCACCTTCACGAATTTTCCTAACATCTAGGTATCCCCATTTCACAAAACACAGTTATTTTCCATTACAGAATAACTGTACAGAATAATATGCATATATTATACTTATTTGATAATTGATTTTCAATAGTTTTTTCAAAAAATCATTTTCAATTACAAATGTAATTTTATATAAAATATAATTTAATATACAGTTGTGTTTTTTTGTGCATTATGTTATAATATGAAAAGTATATTGGAAGTAGAGGTTATTATGAGAACTTTATATATTTCAGATCTTGACGGAACACTTCTTAATGACAATGCTGTATTGTCTGATTTTTCAAGAAAAAATTTAAAAATACTTGTTGAGAATGGACTTTTGTTTACTGTTGCAACCGCAAGAACAAAGGCCACTGTAAAGGAAATGTTCTCGGATGTAGGTCTTCAGCTCCCGTGGATACTGATGAACGGTGTACTTATCTACGATCCGAAGAATGATAGAATTATCTCATCCAATGAGATTTCAAAAGCTGATGCTGAAAAGATATTGTCGGCTTACAAAAAGTACGGTAAGACCCCTATGCTTTATTTTCTCAAGGAAAATTACCTTGAAATACACTATAAAACATTGGATAATATTTTTCAGAAGCAATATGTTGAAGCCAGGCAGAATTTAACCGAAAAGAAGTTTAAAGAATGCAAGGAAGGACTATGTATTAACAGTGATGACAGACTCGTATATATGGTGAGTCTTGATAAAAAAGAAATTTTGCATCCTATATGCGAGGAAATCCGTTCTCTCGGCAGTGTAACTTGTGCATTTTACAGAGATAATTATACTGACTGCAATTTTATGGAATGTATGAACGGTACTGTATCAAAAGGCGTTGCTGCCGATAAGATAAAAGAATTACTCGGGATTGATAGAATAATTGCATTCGGCGATAATCTCAATGATTTACCTTTATTTGAAATTGCGGATGAATGCTATGCTGTTTCAAACGCGTGTCCTGAGCTTAAGGAAGTCGCTGCCGGTATCATTGACTCAAACAATAATGATGGAGTTGTCAGGTTTATACTTAATAATTTTAACATATAAAACAATAGGGAGAGTAATATGGGGAAACTATACGATGAATACTTAAAAACCTATGCAGGGCTTAATGAAGGCAACAGTGACGGTTTTTACGATGTAGTTAAGGATATATATTTTTCGCGGGAAGTACAGTCACTTGCTCAATACGAGCAGCACTTCGAAATAGACAGACTTCAGCACATTACGGGCGTTGCTTATCTGTCTTATATAATCAGCAAAAAAATGGGACTTGACTATAAATCCGCGGCACGTGCCGCAACGATGCACGACCTCGTCTACTACGATTGGAGAAACGGCGAAACAGGCGGATGGCACAAAAACCACGGATACAAGCACCCAAAGTATGCCTGTTACAACGCCGATGAGCTTTGCGGCGGAATTTCAAAGCTTGAAAAGGATATTATTCTCAGGCATATGTGGCCTTTGACGGTTGTTCCGCCAAGATATAAGGAAGGAATGATTGTTACATTTTCAGATAAGTACTGTGCAACAAGAGAAGTTCTTTATTCCTTCAGTAAAAAATACAAAGCCAGATTTCTTAAAGATGTAGAGGAGATGAAAAAATGTATGAAGTAATGAAATATGTAATATTGTTCTTTTTCTACAGCTTTGGCGGTTGGTGTCTCGAGTCAACATACTGCTCAATCGGTGAGAAAAAGCTTATCAACCGCGGTTTCCTGACGGGACCGTTATGTCCTATTTATGGTACTGCTGCCGTTGTTATGGCTCTCCTTATTTATCCCTTCAGAGACACTCCCCTTCTCGTCTTTATTTTCGGAATTATAGTCTGTGATATTGTTGAATTTACAACAAGTATTATTATGGAAAAGCTTTTTGCTGCCCGTTGGTGGGACTATACATATGAATTCTGTAATCTCAATGGAAGAATTTCACTTAAGCACTCCCTTCATTGGGGTGTCGTTTCTGTCGTTTTTGTACTTATGATACATCCTGCAGTTGAAAAGCTCTATAATAAAATTAATCCCGAGTATCTTAAGTACATTCTTATCGTTATACTGATTATCTTTACCTTAGATGTTGCAAATGCAGTGCGTAAGGCTCTTGATATAAGAAAGCTACAGATGAAGCTAAATGGCTTTATAAGTATGCTTTCCGGTGTTCTTTCGACTGTAAAAGGAGTTATAGGCGATAAGTATACAACTATTCAGACAGAGATTTATAAGCAATCAGACAAGATTTCAGAGTATAAAAATCAAATTGAGAATACCTTTGAAAAGCTGGAAAAATTACTCAGTAGCGGTGACCGTAAGAAGAAAAAGGAAAAAGATGTTGCAGCAAGACTTTTTTATAATTACCCTGAGCTTGAAAGATATACACGTAAGCAGATGCAGAAAATTCGCTCATTGATTGATGACATAAAGGCAAACATTTACGAGAGCGAAGAGAAGCAGTAAGGAGAAAGAAGAAAATGGACGTTAGGATTAAAAAAACTTATGCACAGCTTTTAACGGGATTTATTGATCTGTTAAGCGATAAGACCTTTGATGATATCACTGTTTCAGAAATCTGCAACCATTCAGGTGTACACAGAGCGACATTTTATAAGCATTTCAGCGATAAATATGAATTTCTTACCTTCTGTCTTAAATTTCTTCTCAGTGATATTAATCTTTCTGCGATATCCCCTGATATCACACCTGAAAATATTAAAAAATCCTGCACAGAATTTATAAAGGAAGTTTTCAGTTACGTAAATAAATATCGCAGAATTTTTTCAACTGTTTTCTCAAGTAATCAGTCGGCATCCTTTAATTATCATCTCGAAGCAATGATTACATCCTTCTGCTTCGATAAATTCAGAGTGGTACTCAGTAATATTCCCGAGCATAAAATTGAACTGCTCGCCAACTTTTACTCGGGAGCAGTTCTCGGTGTTATGAAGTGGTTTGTAAAACAGAATGAAGAGTACGCTCTTGATGATATTTATACGTTTTTTGAGCACCGTATTGATGAAATAAGCCTTTATTACAGAAACCATATGATGGATAACGGCTGATAATTATTCGTCGTAATCATCAAGGAAATTGTATTTCATATCCCCTTTTCTGTAACCTATAACAGTTTCAAGGTTTACGTTATGTACACTTCTGAATATATTCATTTCTATGTTGGAGTTGATTTTCCTGAATCCGGAAATCAGCTCCTTCATTTCTTTTCGTTTCGAAAGCATTTCGTGCTCAGACTGAAGCTGATTATCCTTCGTAAATTTGCAGGCACACTGTAAAAACTCAAGGCTGTTATATCTCGACCAGGCTATGATATCAGCTTCTCTTACCATATATAAGGGTCTTATAAGCTCCATTCCCTCGAAATTTGTACTGTGAAGCTTAGGCATCATAGTTTTAATTTCTGCACCGTAAATCATACTAAGCAATATTGTCTCAATTACATCATCAAAATGATGTCCGAGAGCAATTTTGTTGCATCCGAGAAGCATTGCATTTTTATAGAGATGTCCTCTTCTCATTCTTGCACACATATAGCATGGTGAATGCTCAATTTCGGTAACATAATCAAAAATATTTGCATTACGTATTTCTATGGGTATGTCAAGAAGCTCGGCATTATTTATTATTCTCTGAAGATTTTCCTCGGAGTACCCGGGATTAAGTACAAGATATTTCGCTTCAAAAGGAAAATCGCTGTGTTTCTGAAGATGCTGTATGCATTTAGCCAGAAGCATAGAATCCTTGCCGCCGGAAATACACACGGCAATTCTGTCCCCCGGCTTTATCATTTCGTACTCGTTGATTCCCTCGATAAATCTTTTCCAGATATCTTTTCTGTACTTTTTAATTATGCTTCGCTCAACTTCTATATGCTTTTCCATATTTCACCACCCAAAAGTAATGCAGACGGAGAAAATCCATCTGCATAAATTTAATGAGGATCAGCTCTCATTGTCTTTGATTTTAAAAATAAGTTTAAGGATACCTCTCAGCGGCTTCGGACTTCTAACAACAACAATTTTCATACTGAATACCCCCTACTAAAATCATCTCTTCTGGCAGGAAACAACCCCAAGAATGACGAGCATCAGCGCCATAACAAAGAGTATGAATTTATCCGGGAAGCACAGTGATAACAGAAATCCTGCACCAAATGCGGTAAATACCAGTCCCTTAGGACAACACTTCGGATTTGCCATGCCATCATCCCTTCTGAAATTTAGCCCGATTCATTCGAACTAATATCAGTATACGGATTTTGGCAATAAATGTGATTGAAACGGCTTATAATTGCCATTTTTTTATATCTTTAAGCTCGTTATACATTAATTTATAGCTATCATATCTGCTTGCACTAATAGTGCCGTTTTCAACCATTTCCAAAATTTTACAGCCCTTGGTCCCGATGTGGGAGCAGCCTGTAAATTTACATTGACCGATATAGTCAGTGAATTCGTTGAAATAGTACTGTAAATCATCAGCTAAAATCACGTTATCATCTACAAAATCAATACTTGAAAAGCCTGCAGTATCAATTACGAATCCATTGCCGATTGAAAAAATTTCAGCCTGACGGGTTGTATGTCGACCTCTGCCGAGCTTATCGCTGATTTCTCCCGTTTCAAGGTTAAGATCCTTACTTAACGAATTGATAAGCGTTGTTTTACCAACTCCAGAATTACCTGTAAAAGCACACAGACAACCGTCAAGCTCATTCAAAATGTCATCTGTAGAGCTGTTTGCAACATCAGAATAGGTATACACCTTGTATCCGGTACTGTTATAAATCTCTGCAAGTTTATCAATATCGGATAAATCCGTCTTTGTAATAACAATAACAGAAGTTATATTATTTTTTTCGGCAAGAACCGTCATTTTATCAATTATCGCGGTATTAGGCATAGGCTTTGCAGCAGAAACAACGATAAAAAGCTTATCAATGTTTGCCACGGGCGGACGCACAAGCTTGTTCTTACGTGGCTCGATTTCTTCAATAACATTATCGGTTTTTTCATCGGTTGAAACAATAACATAATCCCCGACAAGAGGTGAGATTCTTTCTTTTCTGAATCGGCCTTTTGCTTTGCAGATAATGTTACCGCTCACGGTTTTTACTGTATAAATTCCGCCGATTCCCTTTATAATCTGTCCTTTGATCTGCATAAATAACCTTTATTCCTGCGCTTCGGTTACATCACTTTCAACTGCTTGTGTCGTAGAGGTTGGCTCTGTGGTTGTTGTAGTGGGAGCAGTCGTTGTAGGCTCTGTAGTAGTGGGTGCAGTTGTAGTGGGTGCAGTTGTAGTGGGTTCGGTTGTTGTAGGCTCTGTTGTGGATGGTTGAGGATGTGTTGTCGGTCTTTCTGTAGTTGAAGGTAATGTAGTAGGCTCTGTTGTAGAGGGTTCGGTGGTAGTTTCACCGTTACTTACAATCAAAGTGACTACCGTTTCAGGAGGTACCTTCTTACCTGCATCAACAACACTGATAACTGTATCCTTTGGAAGCGGACTGTCCTGATATTCAACTACAACCTCAAGTTCGAGCTCTATAAGTGCAGTCTTAGCATCGGCGAGCAACTGTCCGGTAAGGTCAGGAATCTCAACCTCCATAGGATCTATACCTGTGCTGACAGTAAGAATAATTGTTGTGCCGGGCTCTACCTCATAGTTAACCTCAGACTGTCCGAGAACTGTTCCTGCAGGTTGTTTATTATCCTCTGATTTTGTTTCAACTTTTAGACCAAGGTCCGTGAGTATCCTTCGTGCTTCTCCGATCTGGAGACCGACAACTCTGGGTACAACAACGGGCTTTTTATCGGTTGAGTAATAAATCGTAACGAGTGAGCCTACGGGCGCTCTTGAGCCTGCTTCGGGATCTGTTCTCAGAATTGTACCCTTTTCAACCGTATCATCAAATTCAGGCACTATTTCAACCTTAAAGTTCAGATTTTTAAGCTTAGACTCTGCCACGCTGAGTGAAAACTCACTTACATCAGGAATTTCAATACCATTGTTGATATCGTCACCTGAAACGTAAACCTTTATGGTGGTATTTTTCCTTACCTTTTTACCGGGTTCAATATCCTGCTGGAAAATAACACCTTCGGGGTATGTTGAATTTGGCTGGAATTCAGGCTCAAAACGGAACACATTATCATACTCGGATTTTACATCCTCAAAGTACTTTCCGGTAAACTCGGGAACAGTTATCTTATTCGATGCTGTTGAAAACATTGAAATGAGTACGCCTGCAAATACAACAAGTGCCACAAGAACAGCTGTAAGAATTGTAATTGTCACCTTTTTGCCTCTGTCACTGCGGCGCTGCGCATTAGCGTCAAAGAAATCCTCATCATCTTCATCGTCATCATATTCAGCTTCAGCTGCAGCAGAGCTGTATTCAGGTGCCGTTTTTGTCGGAAGATTTTGCGAATCCTCAAATAAATAATCAAACTTAATGTTTGGATTTTTCTTATATGCATCAAGATCAAGAAGAATTTCAGAAGCTGACTGATATCTGTCATTCTGATTTTTCTGCATTGCTCTCATTATGATCTGTTCAAGACCAACTGGTATGTCGGGATTGATTTCTCTTGGCATTACGGGGTCATTCTGAAGCTGCATAAGCGCAACTGATACAGCATTATCTGACTGAAACGGAAGTCTGCCTGTGAGCATTTCATAAAGAATAACGCCAACAGAATAGAGGTCTGTTTTTGCATCTGTAATGCTTCCCTTTGCCTGCTCGGGGCTTATATAATGAACCGAGCCGATAGCTCCGTCTGTCATTGTGCGTGTCTCACTGCGGCTAAAGCGTGCAATTCCGAAATCTGTAACCTTGATTGTACCATCAGACATAAGCATAATATTCTGCGGCTTGATGTCTCTATGAACAATCCCCTTATCATGAGCGTGCTGAAGAGCTCTGAGGATCTGCGTAAGGAAATAGATAGCTTCTCTCGGATCAATACTGCCCTGCTGAAGCATATATTCCTTAAGAGTAATACCGTCAACATATTCCATAACGATATATTGAAGCATATCGCCGTAGCTGACATCAAAAACCTTCACGATATTCTGATGTGACAACACCGCAATAGCCTTGGATTCGTTTTTAAATCTTCTTCTGAACTCCTCATTTTCAAGAAATTCATCCTTGAGGATTTTTACTGCAACAATTTTATGGTCGATATTGTCAAAAGCCTTATAGACAACAGCCATACCGCCGATGCCGATAATTTCCATTATTTCATAACGTCCGTCCAGACGCTTACCAACGTAATTTTCCATGGATGTCACCTTAACCTTTCATAATAACAACCGTAATATTATCGCGTCCGCCGTTATCGTTTGCAAGCTGTATGTATTTATCGGCAAGACTTTCAAAATCACTGTTGAGGTAAGTTTCGAGTATCTGACGGTCGCTGACAAGTCCGCTGAGCCCGTCCGTACAAAGTATAAGCGCTTCATCTTCATTAACGCATACAAAATCAAAATCAATGTCAACATCTTCTGCGATGCCTAATGCTCTGGTAATGATATTTTTTATAGGCATATTCTCGTATTCTTCTTTGGAAATCTGCCCGTTATCAAGCATTTCCTGAACTAATGAGTGGTCCTTTGTAATCTGCTCAATTGTACCGTTGCTGATTTTGTAAGCCCTGCTGTCACCGACGTGCGCAATGCACGCCTCATTGTTTTTCATTACAGCCGCAACAACTGTAGTACCCATTCCACGAAGCTCGTCATCAACTGAGCCTCTGTCAAATACAGTTACATTAGCTGTTGCAATTGCGGAAAGAAGCAGATTTTCAAGAGAAGAAACAGGCATTGTTTTACAGTAGCATTTTCTTATTTTTTCTGATATAAGCTCCGTTGCAATGGTACTCGCGATTTTACCACCGTGTATACCGCCCATACCGTCGCAAACAAGGGACCACCTTGCACCGTCATCAAAGGTACCGAAATCAAAAGCGTCTTCGTTATGACGACGTACTAATCCCTGATCGGTTTTTCCGACAATATCCATATTTTTCTCCTCTCAAAGTTTATTTTTCGCCTCTCCTGAGCTGACCGCATGAAGCGTTGATATCACTTCCGAGAGTACGCCTTACAGTTACTGTAATTTTGTATCTCTCAAGAATTTTTATAAATTTATTTATTCTGTCGTCGGAGCTCTTACGGTAGCTCCTCTCCTTGACACTGTTAACAGGAATAAGGTTAACGTGGCACAGCATACCCTTAAGTCTTTTTCCGAGTTCATGAGCGCAGTCGTCACTGTCGTTTACACCGCTGATCATAGCGTATTCAAACGAAATACGTCTCGAAGTTGTATCTGTATATCTTTTACATGCCGAAAGAAGTGTATCAATGTTCCACTTATTGTTTACAGGCATTGTACGACTTCTTATTTCATCGTTAGGGGCATGCAGCGAAACGGATAATGTAAGCTGAAGCTTCTTTTCAAGCAGTTTATCTATACCGCTGACAACACCGCAGGTGGAAAGCGAAATATTTCTCATACCGATATTCAGTCCGTCAGCATTTGAGATAAGATCAAGAAAGCGGATGACATTATCAAAATTGTCAAGAGGCTCCCCTACTCCCATCATAACTATATGAGAAATTCTTATGTTTAAATCCCTCTGAGCAACATATATCTGAGATAAAATTTCTGATGCCGTGAGATTTCGTACGAAGCCTGCAATGCCTGAGGCACAAAAACTGCATCCCATCTTGCATCCTACCTGACTTGAAACACAAATTGTATATCCGTACTTGTATTTCATAACAACAGATTCAATTAATTCACCGTCATGAAGTCTGAAAAGATATTTAACTGTTTTATCATACACCGAAACTAACTTTTTTTCAATACTGCAAGTATAAATATCATAGTTATTTTTAAGCTTTTCACGAAGATCCTTTGATAAATCGGTCATATCGTCAAAGCTTTCAACCCCTTTTTTATGAAGCCATGAATAAATCTGTGCAGCTTTGAAACTTTTCTCTCCAAGATAATCTATTTCCGTTTTTAGTTCATTGAGATTAAATGATTTAATATCCTTATTCATTGTATCAGTCCTTACGCTCAAATGCAGCAATAAAAAATCCGTCTCCGCCGTTTTTGTGTGGCAGTAAAGTTAAATATTTATCCGTCGAAACGTCAGCAAGAGGCGAAGCAAGGTTAAAATCAGCATTGTTTTTTAAAAAACGCTCACATACTTCTTCGTTTTCTCGCTTAAGTAGAGTGCAGGTTGAATAAACAAGAGTGCCCGACGGTTTAACATAATCGGAAGCTATACTCAATATTTTATATTGAATTTCAGGTAATTCTGATAGGGAGTCGAGGCTTTTATACTTGATTTCCGGCTTTCTTCTGATAATTCCCAAACCTGAACAAGGTACGTCACACAGAACACGGTCAGCCATACCGATTTTGCTGTTGAAAGCCGAGGCGTCAGAGACAGATGCGCTTACACAACTGAGACCGAGTCTTTCGGCACCCTTTCTGATAAGTTCAACTCTGCTTTCATAAAGGTCAAAACACTTAACGATGCCTTCATTATTCATATACTGTGCAACCGTAAAAGCTTTACCGCCCGGCGCTGAACAAAGATCAAAAACTGTATCTCCGGGTGTAGCTCCGAGTGCTTTGCAGCAAAGCTGGCAGGATAAATCCTGAACATGGAATAAGCCTTCTTTAAAGCTACGTAGTGATTCTATATCGTGTCCGCAAAGCTCAAGAGACAAGGCATTGTCAACGTATGTTTTTGAAGCAATGACACCTTCATTCTTTAATGCTTCAATTAATTCATCAGCTGAACACTTACAGGTATTTACCCTGACAATAAGCTCAGCATTGCCGACAGTTGACTCAAGAAGTTCTATTGTATCCTTCTTCCCTAATTCCCTGAACCACAAATCAATGTATTCAGTCGGGCAAGAGTATTTAATACTAAGATATCTCACTTTGTCTTTTTCAGTCGGCAGGACAATTCCGTTTGCAGAAACCTTTCTTAAAACTGCGTTTATCAATCCACCTGCAAAGGATACTCCGTTTTTCTTTGCAAGAGAAACACTTTCATTGACCGCTGCAGATGAAGGAACCTTATCCATAAAAAGAAGCTGATATGCACCTAATTCAAGCAAAACAAGCACCTCAGGCTTCAGCTTTTTCAGTGGTTTTGACAGATATCTTTCGAGCTGATAGTCAAGAGTCAGCCTTCTTTCTATAGTTCCGTAAAACAAAGCAGACACAAAAGCTTTGTCTCTTGTGTCAATCTTCGTTTTAGATAAAGTTTTGTCAAGAATCAGATTTGAATACGCATCGTTTTTATACGTCTTCAGCAGCGCTTCAAATGCAATCTGTCTAGCATTTATCATTTGTTATATCCTTTATCAATCTTTTCTTGTTCTGAGAATCAGTCTGAGCAGTGACATCACTGAAACAATTAGTGCAGCAACATACGTCATAGCAGCGGCAGTAAGCACCTTTCTTGCTCCGGGAAGCTCATCTTCATAAAGTATACCCTTTTCAGCGATAAGATTCATTGCTCTGCGGCTTGCATTGAATTCGACAGGCAAGGTTACGAGCTGGAAAAGTACAACAAAAGCAAAAAGGATAATACCGATATTAAGAATAATATCAGCACCCATAAAGTATCCGATTATCGCAATAAGGAAGCCTGCACTTGAGCCGAAGTTTGCGATAGGTAAAATAGTGTTTCTTATCTTGATCGGCACATAACCCATTGCGTACTGAATGGCGTGACCTGCTTCGTGGCAAGCAACGCCGATACTGGCAATTGATGTGCCGTAGAAAACATTTTTTGAGAGGCGGATAATATTGGTTCTCGGATCAAAATGATCAGAAAGCTCTCCGCCTATGCATTCGATACGTACCTTATTTCCGATACCTGCAAAAGAAAGAACACTGTATGCTGCCTGAGCACCGGTAATAGATTTCTTATTTCTTACCTTTGACATCTTCTTATAAACGCTCTTGACGTTAGCCTGAGCAATGAGAGAAAGAATCAGTGCGGGCACAACAAGAATAATGTAATAATAATCATAAAAGAACATAGTTACTCTCCTTTAATTTCCTAAAACAGTTCCCTTTTCAAGCGTATAACCGTTAAGGAATGCAGCGGTAGGCATTCTTTTTTTACCTTCAAGCTGTAATTCAGTTATTTCAACTGAATTATTATCACCGCAGGCGATTATAAGCTTATCGGAGCTTTCGATAACTTCTCCGGGTTTATTATTCCCCTTTTTATCAGATAAAACAGAGGAATGAAGCTTCAAGGTTTTACCTGAAAGTACTGTTGAAGCTCCGGGCCACGAGTAAAGACCTCTTATTTTATTGTGTATTTCAAAGGCTGAGCAATTCCAATCAATGTTACTCATTTCTCTTGAAAGAAGACCAACATGTGTAGCAAGTGATTCATCCTGCTTTATTGGCTTAAGTTCCTCTTTTTCAATCATTTCAACTGTTTCAAGCATCACTTTTGCGCCTAAAGGTGCAAGCACCTCATACATATATTCAGTTGTATCATTAATTCCGATTGATACAGTTTCAACATTAAGAATATCTCCCGTATCAACACCTTCGTCCATTTGCTGAACAGTTACACCTGTTTCACTGTCACCGTTAAGAACGGCAAAATGAATCGGAGAAGCACCTCGGTACTTCGGCAAAACAGATGCGTGAACATTTATGCATCCGTATTTGGGATAATCAAGAAAATCCTTCGGAAGAATTTTTCCGTACGCTACTACCACAACAAGGTCCGGCTCGATTTCCTTGAGAAGCTCAACGCCAATACCGTTTCTGAGTGACATAGGCTGAAAAATCCTGAGGTCATGCTTAAGAGCCTCAACCTTAACATCGGGAGGAGTTAAAATCTGCTTTCTTCCGACAGGCTTGTCAGGCTGACAAAACACACCGACAACCTCGTGTTTGGATTCAACCAGCGCCTTAAGACACGGAACGGAGAAATCAGGTGTTCCCATAAAGGCAATTCTCATATAAAACTTCCTTTACTTATTATTTTTAATATCTTCTGCGGTTATATCCTTAATAACCTTATCTGTGTATAAAATTCCGTCAAGATGATCGATTTCGTGGCAGAAGCAACGTGCCTTCAGACCCGTACCTTCATATCTGCGCCAGACACCGTTGCGGTTCTGTGCTTTGATTTTGACGTATTCGGGTCTGCAGACAGTACCGGATTCGCCGGGTACCGATAAACAACCTTCTACGTCGCAGACTTCGCCTTTTGTCTCGATTATTTCAGGATTAATAAGCTCGAGCGGTCCGTCGCCGACATCGACAACAACAACTCTTTTGAGTACTCCGACCTGAACTGCAGCAAGACCTACGCCCTCCTGCTTATACATCGTTTCCTTCATATCGTCAAGAAGAACTCTTAAGCGTTCATCAAATTTTTCAACCTTGCGGCTGTTTTTTCTGATAATAGGGTCCTCAGATGTTACTACTTTTCGTATAGCCATATTTACTCTCCTGTTTATAACAGATTTTCAGGGTTAATATCGACATTTACCGATATATCGGAATATTTTTTGCTCTTACCGTATGCAATCAGTAATTCGGATATCATTTCTCTGAAGCTTCTGCTGTTTTTGCATTTAATTATAATTCTGTATCGATATTTGTTGCTCATTTTAGAGATTCTTGCAGGTAATGGGCCGAGCACAATAACCTTCTGCCTGTTGTATCTTCCTTCAACGGAGCTCTGAAAGTCTTTGAGAAACTCTTTAGAGCACTCCATAACCTTCAGCTCCTTCTCACTGCTGAAACTGATTACGCACATATCACAGTACGGTGGATAAACAAGTGCCTTACGGATTATTATTTCATTATTGTAAAAGCCTATGTAATCCTGCTTCTGAGCAAGCTGTATTATGTGATTTTCGGGTGTCATCGTCTGTATAACTGCAACACCTTTAAAATTTCCTCTTCCTGAGCGTCCGACAACCTGGGTAATCAGATCAAAGGTTCTCTCTTCGCTTCTGAAATCGTCATTATTGAGCTGCTGATCGGCATTTATAACTCCGACAACAGTTACATTTTCAAAGTTTAGTCCCTTTGCAACCATCTGAGTGCCGAGAAGAATGTCATATTTTCCGTCGCCGAAATCAATAATACCCTTTTCAAATGCGTGCCTTGAAGAGGTTGTATCAGCATCCATTCTGAGCACACGTGCCTCAGGCAGAAGCTCGGCAATTTCTTCCTCAATTTTCTGAGTACCGTAGCCGAAGTATTTCATATCGTCCTTGCCGCATTCATCACATTTTTTTGTAAACGGCTTTGAAAAGCCGCAGTAATGGCACATCAGTCTGTTGTTGGCACTATGATACGTGAGTGAAATACTGCAGTGCGGACAATTAACCACGCTTCCGCAGCTATCGCAGGCAGCAAAGGTATTATATCCTCTTCTGTTGATAAGTATTATAGATTGCTTTTTATTCTCAAGGTTATCAACAAGCAGCTCAAGCAGTGCCGAGCTGATATTATATCTGTTACCTGATTTTCTCTCTCGCTTCATATCAACGGTAATTACATCAGGTAGCGTCGCATTTCCGTACCTTTCGCTTAG
The DNA here is from genome assembly GCA_045603005.1 of Acutalibacteraceae bacterium. Classification (GTDB taxonomy): domain Bacteria; phylum Bacillota; class Clostridia; order Oscillospirales; family Acutalibacteraceae; genus UBA6857. The sequence continues at coordinate 58,569 of JAZULG010000124.1, read as the reverse complement.
TGTATGGAGAGAAAAATTGCCGTTTTTCGAATAAGAAAAGCTTACAATTGAAGGTGTCGCCGATGCAAGAAGCAGAAGTGAATTATGCTTTCTGGCTCTGAATTTTGCAACATCAACAGTATGATACTTAGGAGAAGATTCAGATTTGTAAGTGTGCTCCTGCTCTTCGTCGATTACAATAAGACCAAGATTTGAGAAAGGAGCAAAAACAGCTGATCTTGTGCCTACTGCAATCTTAACCATTCCGTTTCGTACCCTTTTATACTCATCTCTTCTTTCACCGGCTGAAAGTGCACTGTGAAAAATTGCAACCTGCTCACCGTATCTGCCCTTGAATATCGCCATCATCTGCGGGGTAAGAGAAATTTCAGGCACCATAACGATAACCTGCCTTCCTCTTGCTGTTACCTCGTCAATAAGAGACAGAAAAACTGAAGTTTTACCGCTTCCGGTTATTCCGTAAAGTAAAGAAACTCCACCGCTATTAAGTTTGCTTTTTAATTCAGTATAAGCCTTATTCTGTTCATCTGTCAGATGAATTTCTTTTTTAAATTTGTTATCTTCAAGTACTGTCTCAGGTATTCTGTAATATACACTGTCAAAAATATCAACTACATCTTTTTTATTAAGTGTATTTATGACAGATGAAGTCAAACCCGTAAAATAACAAAGTTCTTTCAGCGTACAGCTACCAACATCTTTAAGTACTGCGACAATCTCCTTCTGCTTAGCGGTAAGTTTGATATCTTCAGTATAACCATCGGCAAGACAAACACTTTTATTTGTTGCTTCAGATGAATTTTTGCAGGCATCAGTAGTTTTTAAAACAAGATTCTTTTTGACAAGTTTTTCAATAACGCCTGATTCCGGAGTGATTCCAAGTGCCTTATATATAATGACATCAGTTTGAGGTTCATCATTTAAAAGCATATAGTTGTAAACTTCGGATTCAGCCGGAGATAACGCAGAATTGACATCTGTTGCACGTGCAAAATATCTGACAGTTGTCTTATATGAAAATCCTGAGGGAATCTGTGCACGCACTCCTTCGAAATATGTGCAGAATGTTCTGTCTTTAAGAAAACGGGCGATCTGAAGCATTTCTTCACTTACAAAGGCATCTTCATCGTTAATGACAGAAGAAAGCGTTTTATAGCCTTTTTTGCTGTCAGATGCTGATATTTCGAAAACAATACCCTGCCTTAGTGTATGCTTGCCTTTTCCGAAACTGACAAGAACGCGTGTTCCCGGCATTACCTTGTCAATGAATTGTTCAGGTACGAGATATCCGTATAAAATGTCAAAATGATATGCAACATTTTCTACAGCAACCATAGCAAGAATATGCTCCATATCATTTCACTTCCTTATCAGATGTTTTTAATTTCATCAGGCTCGCAAATGTCAAGCTTGCCTGCAAGGAATTCATCAAGTGCGTAAGTTACAGGCTTCTCTGTTCCGCATTTCTCGCAAAGAATGGGATTTTCAGAAACCTCTCTTGCTCTTTTTGCAACCGCTATAACAAGTGAATAACGGCTTGTGTTGTCCTTAAGTAAATCTCTTAAATCGGGATTAAGCATTTTCAATTACCTCTTTTATCTTATTTTTCATTTTATCAATTTTTAAAAGTTGTGAGTTAACTATGGAGATAACATCCTCAACTGCATTTTCAAGCTTATCATTTTCAACAATAAAATCGTATTCTTCGGCTCTCATAATCTCGCCTTTAGCAATTTCGAGCCTTTTAAGAATAACGTCTTCGCTGTCTGTTCCGCGACCTCTCAGGCGTCTTTCAAGCTCAGCCATTGAAGGCGGTATAATGAAAATTTTCGTTGCATCAGGAAAAGCCTTTCTGACGTTTCCGCCACCTTCAACCTCAATAATGAGGAAAACGGTTTTGCCGCTATCGAGCATATCCCTGACAGGCTTGATTGGTGTGCCGTACATATTGTCGCCATAGACTGCATATTCCAGCATATCACCGTCATCAATATGCTTCTGAAACTCGTCACGGCTTACGAAGAAATACTGAATACCCTCTTCTTCGCCTTTTCGCATAGGACGCGTTGTCATAGAAACAGACAAAAAGCATCTGTCAGGCATTTTTTTCAGTACCTCGGCAACAACAGTGTCCTTTCCGCAACCGGACGGAGCAGAAACTACAACGAGGATTCCTTTATTCATTTTCGCAGTCCTCCACAATTTCATCATCGTCGGAGTTAAGTCTGTTAGCAACAGTCTCACACTGGAGATATGTAAGAATCACGTGGTCGCTGTCCATAATGATAACTGCTCTCGTACGTCTGCCCTGAGTTGCATCAATGAGCGTTCCTCTCTCTTTGCACTCCTGAATAATTCTTTTTATAGGTGCAGAATCGTGACTGACAATAGCAACAAGTCTGTTAGCATTGATCATATTACCGAATCCGATATTTATTAACTTCATAACATCACCCTGTTATTCAATATTTTGAATCTGTTCCCTGATTTTTTCAATCTCAGCCTTAATATCAATAACTCTGCGTGCAATTTCAACATCCTGAGCCTTTGAGCCGATTGTGTTTGCTTCTCGGTTAAACTCCTGAATAAGAAAATCCATTTTTCTGCCGATTGCTTCGGAGCTTGTCATAAATTCGTGCATCTGGCTTATATGACTTCTGAGACGTACTGTCTCTTCAGCGACAGCAACCTTATCGGCATATATCGCTGCTTCAGTCAGAAGACGCTGCTCATCAACATTGACATCCTCAAGAACATTACGCATACGCTCAATAAGCTTTGCATTATACTCTGCAACAGTCTGCGGAGATCTTTCCTCTATAAAGCTGACATTATTAAGAATTAACTCACAACGCTCAAGTACATCGTTTTTAAGCTTTTCACCCTCACGCTCACGCATAGCGATAAAGTTTTTAAGAGCAGAATCTGTTACTGTCTTTACAGCGTTCCAGATACGTTCTTCATCTGCTTCGTTCTTGTGTACAGAAAAAATATCATGATAGCGGGCAACAGAGGAAACAGTCATATCATTTTTGAGCTCATATGTATCGCAAAGCTCGTTCAGCGCATTTATATATCCCTTTGCAAGAGAATGATTGACAGAGACTATGCAATCCTCCTGACGGAGCTCTTCAATCTGAACAAAGCACTCCATTTTGCCTCTTGAAACAGCAGATTGAATATACGTTTTAAGCTTTTCATCAAGAAATCCAAAGGTTCTGGGTACCCTTGATGAAAAATCAAAATATCTGTGATTAACACTTTTCATTTCGACAGTTATGCTCATTCCGTCAATTATTTCCTGAGCTCTGCCGAAGCCTGTCATACTTCTGATCATAATTTATTTCCTCCGTACAAGCCGTATGAATTATTTAGATACCTTTATTCTTATAATTATATACAATTTCACGCTGCTTGTCAAATAAAATAATCAATTTATACAGTTCTTGCAGCTTCCCATAAGAATTGAGGGTATATCATTGCTATAACCTGCTTCAGTTTTATTAAAATTCATTTTGATGAGATGCTCGTCGATACCCTTTGCACTGCATAAACCGATGTAATAATTTCTGTTTGCAGCAAAATTAAATGCAGCTCTGACAAGACCGTCAAGAATATACGGCTTGTTATTTTCGTAACTGATTTCAGTGATTTCTGCAATATTATCTCTGAGTATCAAAATACATTTACCGCTTGAATTGCCGTCAACTAAAGCCTCGAATTCTATTTCATTTTCATTACATTTATCTATTCTGTGTTCAAAAAATATCATATTATTTCTTCTTTCTTTCCATACCCGCAGCAATCATAAGCTTTCTTACTTCATCATCCGTAAGATGGCGCCATGAGCCCTGCTTAAGCATGCCAAGCTTTATTGAACCAATTGCAGTTCTTTTTAAACGGGCAACCTCAAGTCCAACCTCTTCACACATTTTTCTTATCTGTCTGTTGCGGCCTTCATACAATATTATCTCGAGAACAACCCTATTTTCTTCTTTTGTAACAATATGAACTTCAGCAGGAGCAGTTTTTCTGTCTTCGATAATTATACCTTCTGTTAGAGCTGTAATCTGTTCCTCGGAAATTGACGGACGTACTGTCACTCTGTAGGTCTTTGCTACGTGGCGTGTCGGATGAGTAAGTGCATTTGCAAATTCACCGTCATTTGTAAATAAGAGCATTCCCTCCGAATCTCTGTCGAGTCTGCCAACGGGAAAAACTCTGCATTTAACGTCTTTAATAAGCTCGGCAACACACTTTCTGTCCATCTCATCGCTCATTGTTGTAATAAAACCGCGAGGCTTATGAAGCATTATATATGTGTTATCCTTTTGCTTAACAATCTTTTTACCGCTTACTGTTACAGTGTCCTTCTTTGGGTTGATTTTATCCCCAATTGAAGCAATATGTCCGTTTACCTTGACTTTGCCGGACTCAATAAGCTCTTCACTTTTTCTTCGTGAAGCTACACCGCTTTCCGCAAGGAATTTCTGAAGCCTGACTATACCGTCTGTCATTTTACTCATCCTTTCAATGTGTTTTACATAAAAATATTTATAAGCTTGTCAAAAAATGAATATTCAGGTCTGCTTCTGCCCTCAACGGGCAAAGCATCTGTTCGTGCTGTGATTGGAAGCTCTTTGTACTTTTTCCCGTTGACGAATACAATAATTTTCCCTATAGTATCGTGTTTGCATACCGGAGCATAGAGAAATTCGGGTAAAACAACCACATATGTGATATACTCAGGAAAATAACTGCTTTCTTTAAGAGAATCAGCAGAAATTTCAATATATTGCTGTTTTGAACCGTAAACCTTTATTTTTGAGGGTAGTTGAATATCAATATGCATTGAAGATATCTTATTAAAGCAATAATCGTAAAGTTTTATATGATCATTCCAATCATCCGGAGCTTTCAGTGTAACCGCTACAAGCGTTTTTCCCTCTTTCTCACAGGCACTTACAAGACATCTGCCGCTCTTTTTTGTGAAACCGGTTTTTACACCAAATACGCCATCGTACATTCTCAGAAGCTTATTATGATTTGTATATGTTTCAGAAATTTCCGGTGAAATATAAGTAGCAACATAAGTTTCACTTGAACATATTTTTCTGAAAACCGGATTTTTAACAGCGTAGGAAGCGAGCAAAGCCATATCGTATGCTGTTGTATAGTGTTCATCGGCATCAAGCCCTGATGAAGTAACGAAATTAGTATCAGATAAACCGATTGAGTCCGCCTTATTATTCATAGCTTCGGCAAATGCAGCCTCGCTTCCCGACAAGTACTCAGCGATTAGGATTGCAGCGTCATTACCTGATTCAAGAAGAATCGCCCAAACAAGAGTTTCAAGGGTAAAGCAATCCCCTTTTTCAATAGATATCGATGTGCCTTCACATATTATATCCCTCTCAGCTGTAACCGTACATCCGAGCTTACCGGATTCAATCGCCAATATCGCTGTCATGATTTTTGTTGTGCTCGCCATAGAAAGCCTTTCAGACATATTTTTTTGAAACAAAACAGTGTTACTGTCGGCTTCAATAACAACCGCAGACCGGGCACTAAGCTCAGTTTCACTCAGCGAATTAGCTGAAAAACAAAATAATGACAGTAATAATACGGGAATTAATAACTTTTTAATTAACAAAGCAACCACCTGCCGATATATAATATGCAGGCGGTTGTATTAAAATTATTGCTTTGTATAATTAGGCCTGAGCATCTGTGTCTGCAGGTGCAACATCCTTCTTTGTCTTATTCATAAGACCTGTTACCTTGTCAAACATTTCAGGAACAAGGTTGACAACTCTTTCGGCAGCATTATCATAAGCGGTAATATGCTTAAGAGTTACCTCTCCACCGTTAATAACGAGGAAAGCAACGGGTGTAATTGTAACACCTGCGCCGCCGCCACCGCCGAAAAGCTCTTTAGTGCTCTTGGAGGGGAAATCAGCTCCGCCGGATGCAAAGCCGTATGTAACCTTTGATACGGGGATAATAGTTGTACCGCCCTCTGCGTAGATGGGCTCACCGATTATAGTGCTTGTATCAACAAGCTCACGGATTTTTTCGATTGTTGATGCAAGAATTGCACCTGCTGATTTTTCTGCCATTGTATATCATCCTTTCATTTCTGTTTGAGTAGCTTTTTGAGTGTTATTTATGTCGTTATGGTCCTTGGGAGCGTTTTTAGCACCCTTAAGGAACTTAAGCACAACCTTGAACAGTAATCTGAAAATCATCCCGATGCTTGCATTTATTATTTTTCTTAAACAGATGTGAAAATCAGTGAAGAATTCGCTTTCTGTTTTATTTGCAAGAAAATCCGGATGTACGTCAATATCGTACCGTCTTACAAGATTATTTGAGCATATGAATCCGAAAATCGGATAAACCTTCTGACATGTTTTGCCGTACTTTATGGCGGTTGCGGCTGAATCACCGGTACCGACACAAATGTGAAGTGTAATTTCGTCAAACACAACGCTTCTGAAAAGCTTGCCTCCGTATATACTCATAACACGTCCGAGGTTCTGCAAAACAAGCATCATACCATCATAACCGTTAGCTTTAACCATTTGCACAATAGGATTGGGCTTTTTCTCTTTCGGTTCTTTTGGCGGCTTTTCTTTTTTCGGTTTTTCTTTCTTCGGTTTTTCTTCCTTTGGCTTTTTCTCTCCCGCCGGCAAAATATTAAGCTTTATAAATAAGTAACGGACAGATAGCCTGATTTTGTTATCATAGCCAACAGAAACATGAATCGGTACTGAAAGAATTAGAACGAAGAATGCAATTATTCCTGCTATTACGCATAATACAATATGGAAAGCGTTCAATTCTTCACCACCTTAAAACTTACTTATTATATGTTACCCTAAATTTTTGTTTTCGTCAACTACTAAATCTAAATCTTCTTGCATATTTTCGGCAATTTCTTCGTTTTTTTCTTTTTCAGGTAACTCAGGAAGCTCATCAAGCGAGGATATGCAAAAGCAACGAAGAAATTCGGGAGTCGTGCCGTAAATCAGCGGTCTTCCTGGGAGGTCAAGTCTTCCCTTTTCTTCAATGAGTGATTTCTGAGAAAGGTTAGTAATAACCGCAGTACAGTCAACACCTCTTATCTGCTCAATAAATGCCTTTGTGACAGGCTGATTGTATGCAACAATAGCAAGCACCTCAAATGCAGCCTGAGACAGAGGCGCATTCTTTTTAATTTCGATTACACGTCTTATCGTATCTGCAAATATCTTTTTAGTGCAAAGCTGATACTTATCGTCGAGCTTAAGAAGGCAAAGACCTGATTCGGGCGACTCATATTTTTCTTTAAGAATATGTAATGCGTTTTCGATTATCCCCTGCTCTGTCTGCAGGCCCTGTGATAATCTGCTGAGTTCAATGGGCTCTCCGATAGCAAACAGAACTGCCTCAAGCGTTGAAAGTAATTCGATATCATTCACCATAATCATCCCCTTCCGAGTTAAGAATAAACTCTTCTATGTTATCGATGTCACCCGATTTTTCGACCAAAGAATTTTCTCCTTCACCGTCTACCGTGATTTTTCGTGCTTTGATAAGTTCAAGAATAGCAAGAAAGGTTGCAACGATTTCCGATTTTGAAGAGGTATCCTCGAAAAAATCTCCGAGACGGTTAACAGATCTTCTTTTCAGCCTTGAAAAGATACCGCCAAGCCGTGATGCAACTGAAACAATTTTCTTCGTAACAATGGCCGTAAAAGCTTCAATGGGAGGCGGAAGCTTTCTTTTACCACGTCCCACTGCTTCAAGATAATATGTAGCAAGTTCGCTGCTTTCATGCAGACGCTCGTATTTTTTATCAGCCTCAATTTTCATTGTACTGCGATAAAAATAATCGAATCCGTCAGCAGTTTCGGCAATTTTGGCCGCCATCTTCTTACAATCCTGATATTCGAGGAGCTCACCGGTGAGCTCTTTTTTCAGGTTGTCAGCTTCCTCGTGTACAGGCAGAAGGGCTACGGATTTAATGTAGACGAGTCTCGCTGCCATTTCGAGAAAGTCGCTTGCAATTTCCATATCAGCCTCTTCCATTTTGTGAACATAATCAATATACTGTTCAACAAGCTCGAAGATAGGTATATCATTAATATTAAGTTTATGCTTACTTATAAGATGTAGGAGGAGGTCCATGGGTCCCTCAAAGACATCTAATTTATACTGAATTTTTTCCATAATACTCCTGAACGTAAATCAAATTATATGCCGACAATAGCAAAAGCAATTTTCAGCATTCCGTCATATACAAGGTCAACTGCAATGTTTAACGGCCTGTCAAGTACACCGATGTAGATAAGTACAAACAATGCAATCATGATATATCTTTCATACTGCATGATTTTATAATAGTACTTATCAGGGAGAACTGCGCTCATTATTCTTGAGCCGTCAAGAGGCGGAATAGGTATAAGATTAAATACAGCAAGAGAAATATTAATGATAGAAGCATAAATGAAAAATGTGCACATATTATAAAACATCTTATCAGGTCCGTTGACAAGCATCAGCTTGAAAAACAGTGAATAACAAAGTGTCATTAAAAATGCCATTATAATATTTGACATCGGACCTGCCAGAGCGGTAAGCCCCATATAAAATTTTCTTTTCTGACGCGGAAAATTTCTCATATTAACAGGCACAGGCTTCGCATAACCGAATCCGACAAGGAGAATCATAATTGCGCCTATAGGATCAATATGTGCGAGAGGATTAAGCGTAAGCCTTCCCTGAAATTTTGCAGTACGGTCACCGAGCTTATACGCAACAAGTGCATGCGAATATTCATGAAGCGGTGAAACACAGAAAATTACAAACAAAGCCGCAAACAAAGCGAGCATGGTATCCGTATTAAAACCGTTTGATAAAAGCTTAGATAAAACGCCCATTATTATCTCCTTCCGATTACAAATCTGTCGATATCATTATAATCTTTATAAATAAAACTGTCAAATCCGTTTTCTTTCAGGATGTCCCCTATTGCCGTCGCCTGACTCTCTCCGCATTCAAAAGCAAAACAACCGTCTGCTTTCAAAAAAGTCTTCCACTCGGATATAATGAAGCGATAAAAATCAAGTCCGTCACGTCCACCGTCAAGAGCCATAACCGGCTCACATCTTACTTCTTTCTGGAGGGTTGATATATCGTCGGTGTTGATATAAGGAGGGTTGCTGACAATTATATCAGCTTTCGGAAGATTTTCGAAAGCTTCAATATTAAAAATATCGCCGTTAATTGTTGTTATAGGCTCAGCTGCACACAGAGCTTCAGCATTAATTCTGAGATATTTATATGCATCTGCACTTTTTTCAACAGCAAAAACTTCTGTATCCCTCTTAGCGAGCTTCAGGGATAGGGCTATACAACCGCTGCCTGAGCAAAGATCAAAGACACAGGGTGCAGATTTTTCTTTTATTTCATCAATAACGTATTGACAAAGTAATTCAGTTTCAGGTCGCGGAATGAGAACTCCTTCACCGACTTTAAATGTATGTCCCATAAAATCCCACTCTCCGATTATATACTGCAATGGTACACCGGAAAGCCTCATTTCCGCCGAATCAAAGAGCCTTTCAGATAAATGCGCTGAAATTTCACTGTCACGGCCGAGCAGAAACTCTGTTTCATTAAAGTTACAGACATATTTTATAAGCTCTTTTGCTTCAAATTGCGGATTATCACAAATAATGCTGATTTTTGAACATATCTCGTTATATATTGAATTAAGTCTCATCTTCTGCTCTTTCCTTATCTTCATCAGGAAGCACTGCGGTAAAAGCGGCAATGGCGACCTCAATCATTTTTTCATCAGGCTCCTTTGTTGTAAGACGCTGCATCCAAAGACCGGGAGCAGCAAGAATCTTTACAAAGAGATTATTATGTCTTCCTGCGTACCTGATAAACTCATAGCTGAAGCCTGTTACCAAAGGTAAAATCATAAGCTTAACGCCCATCCATAGCAGATTATTTGAATGAAGATCTGTTGTTACGGAAATAATCGAAGAAATTATAACACTGATTATTATAATAACAAATATAAAGCTTGTGCCGCATCTCGGATGAAATCTTGACTGCTTCTTTACATTTTCGACAGTAAGCTCAAGTCCGTTTTCATAGCAGAAAATTGTTTTATGCTCAGCGCCGTGATACATAAAAGTACGTTTGATATCCTTCATAAGAGAAACAAGAGCGATATACAGAACGAAAATTGTCATTCTGATTACACCTTCAAATAAAGCACGGTAATTTGTAAGTACGCCATCGGTAATTTTGTTAAGAAAATTAACCGCAGCAGTAGGAAGATAGAAAAAAAGTAAAAATGCTAAAAGCACACCGATAATAGACGCTATACCTGTAATAACACACATTACTTTTTTATTAAGATGCTCACTGAGCCATTTATCAAGCTTAGATGAATTCTCGGCATCGGCCTCAATATCCTCGAGACCGGATTTATCAGCCGAAATCATAAGGCATTTGTAACCGAATACCATTGACTCAACATAATTAACGATACCTCTTATCATAGGCCAGCCAAGGAACTTAATTTTATCCTTTATGTGCTTTACCTCAATTTTTTCAGTATCAATAGTACCGTCAGGGCATCTTACTGAAATTGCTGCACCCTGTGGTCCCTGCATCATAATTCCTTCGATCAGCGCCTGTCCGCCGATTGAGAGCTTGCAGGCTGATTTTTCTTTTTTACTCATAATCTGACTCCTTTGTATATAAGGGAATACATATTTCAACGGATGTACCCTTTTCTATTTCGCTTTTAATTTCAAATGTACCGTTATGCATTCCGATTATTTCATCAACAACTGCTAAACCGATGCCGGTTCCTCTTACGGTGTTGTTTGCTTTATAAAACTTATCCTTAACATGCTTGAGATCATCTTCGTTTATACCGCATCCGGTATCTTTAATGGTTATTTTTCCGTACTTTTTGACTTTCTCAACCTTAACATCAATTCTTCCGCCGTTATGATTATATTTCAGGGCATTATCAAGTATATTGATAATTACCTGCAGAATTTTATCTTTATCAGCATAAATATAAATTTTTTTATTACTGTGCACTGAATTCAGTGTAACATTTTCAACCTTACATTTCTGATTGTAAATATCGACAGCCTGCTCAACAACATCATTGAGACAGGTTTTTTCTTTGTTGGCAGTGAGCTTTCCGCTTTGTATTCTTGAGAAATTCAGCAGTTCCTCAACCATTACGGATAAACGTGTTGTTTCGTCTATGATAATATTTAACCCCTTCTGACTGAGTTCCTTATCATCTTCAATGCTTTTCAGGGTTTCACTCCACCCCTTAATCGCCGTAAGCGGTGTTCTTATTTCGTGAGAAACTGTTGAAATAAAATCATTCTTCATTTCATCAATTTCACTCAGCTGTAGTGCCATATCGTTTATTGAGGAAGAGAGCTCTCCTATTTCATCGTCGTTTTCGGATTCCAGGCGTACATCAAAATTGCCCTTTGCAATTTCCTTTGTTATCTGATTGATTCTTTGGAGAGGATTGACAATAGAGGATATAAAATAAACACCTGACATTGCAAAAACAAGAATAACAAGAATAAAAATAACAGCTGCAAGTATAGTGATGAGAATGAACTGTCTGTCAATATCCTGCATTGAAATCATATAACGCAGCGCTCCGTAAGCTTCTCCGTTATTATCTCGCAGAATATATGTAACAGCGGTGATATGTTCACCTGATTCAAGGCTCGTAAGTGCAGATCCGATACGGTTTTCTGAATAAATTGCCTCAGAAAAATCAGGATATTCACGTTTGTTTTCATCGCTGAAGCCGCTTGAGGATGCAATCATATTTCCGTCTTTATCGAGCACCCACACTTCCATCAATTCCTTATAAAGGAAGGTCTCAAGAAAGTCAGCCGCCACCTGAGCAAAGGTCTCGTCGTCAGCATCACTGAATGGCAAAAAATAGGTATCGATAGATTTTGTAATTCTTGCTCTTATGGTTTGTTCAGCGTAATTCTGATATCTGTTGTAAATTGAGTATAAAATTATGCTCGAGCAGACGAGAAGCACTATAATGATACTCAGCAAAATATTTTTTACCCATCTTCTTTTGATGGATTTTCTCATACGGCGCTTCTCCTTTCATTATAATTTTATTCTTTCCAGCAGTATCCCTGCCCCCATATAGTTATGAGATGACGTGGGTTTGACGGGCTTTCTTCCAGCTTAATCCTGAGACGTCTTATATTGACATCAACAACCTTATCATCACCGAAGTAGGGGTCACCCCAGACTTTATTTAGTATGTATTTTCTGTCAATGGATTTACCCGGTTCATTAAAAAAGCACTCCAAAATCTGAAATTCAATCTGAGTAAGCTCAATTACCTCGTCTTTTTTTGAAATGCAGTGCTTCTTAAGATCGAGAACAAAATCGCCAAGCTTGATTTTATCGGTCTGAGTAGACTTAAGAAGATTCTTACTGTATTCGACACGCCTGTAAAGCGTTTCAAGTCTCACAACAAGCTCAGAAGGTGAAAAGGGTTTGGAAATATAATCATCAGCTCCGTAGCGGAATCCACCGATCACATCCTGCTCCTGGGTTTTGGCTGTGAGAAATACAATGCCGACATTTGCGTTGTTTTCTCTGATGTGCTTACATACATTGTATCCGTCAACATCCGGCATCATGATGTCAAGCAATGCTATATCAATGCGGTCTGCAAATTTATCATAAAGTTCTACTGCCTTTGAACCGTTACTCGCTTCAATTACATCAAAGCCCGCAATTTTTAGATTAATTACAATAAAATCTCTGATGGAAGTTTCATCTTCAGCAACTAAAATTGTTTTCATAGCTTTATCCTCCGTAAAGAATTATCGATTTCTCGATGTAAACTTTATTAATATTGAGATTTCGGTCTGAGTTGTATATTATATAAAACAGCTTTCCTTTACCGGTTTCCTTGAGTAGTTTGTATTTATTTGAGAGAGCATCCTCCTCAGCCTGAGTAGAGGTATATATAAGCTCAAACAATAATGTTTTTGTAGCTCCCTTGGAAGAATAAAACTCAATTGAGTTTTTTGTGTAATCGTTTATAACCGTAATGTTTTTTAACCATTTTTCATTAAAGGTTATTCTGAAATCATTGTTGCTGTAAATCAGCTGATGTGTCACAGTGCTGAAGTTGTTTTTATCAAGCTGAATCCATTTAATGATATTCTGAATTTGTGTTGTTGAATCATTATCTGTAACAATACAGCTATCAGCTAAGGGTACCTCGACGGGTATTTCAATTAAGCCGTCATAATTTACATCCTGGCAAGGAATGCCGCTGAAGCGTGAAGAAAGTACGCTGACACCGTTGACTTTCACTTTATCCATCTTCCCGCTATGCTTATCCCAATATACACACTCAGTAATTGCACCTGAATCAATTTTATATGAATCGACAAACATTCGGAGTGCACCGTTGTCTGCACCGTTATCACATGAAAGGTTGTAAACTGAATATACGGAGGAATCAAGCTGAATTGATGCATTTCTTATTATATTACCATCTGAATATACATTACTTGAAAGAACAATTCCGTCCTCGCTCTGCTCAAAAATAGCAATATCAGAAACATAATCCGAGTCAATATCAACTGTATCAAATCTAAGGTATGAAGAGCCGTAAATCTTATCAAAGTCTCCGTTTCCGTTAACGGGTAACCGATATACGTTGAGCTGACGTGAAAGATCGTTATTATACAGTGTCAGTCCGATTAGAATCTCCATAATACCGTCACCGTCGATATCATCAAACTTTACCTGATGTACCTCACTATATTCACTCTCAAGACTTGAAATAACCTTCCATTCATTATTCACTTTCATCATAAATGAAATTTTGACAAGATCAACCGCATCCTCGGTTGAATACAGTACAACAGTTTCCTCCTGACCGTCACCGTTAACATCTTCGGAAATATAAGAAGATCGGTAGTTGCCGCTCAGCGGTACTCTGAGCTTGTAGCCTTTATTCAGCGTTTCTTCAAACGCAAGCTGGATATCACGGTTTTCTCCACCTGACATAGGAGGCTTCATAAGAGTATCTATGGGCTTGAAGCTGACAAGACAAATAACAGTCATTACAATTGCAAGAAAGCTGAAAGCTATAAAAGCCGTAAAGTATTTACGCATATGTTACCTCCTTTTAATAATTTTATCAGTAATTGATTAATGCAGAAATGTCGAGCCTATCATATTGTTTGATAAACTCCATAAATTTTTCAGTAATATGTCTGACACCGCCGGCTACATCACTCTCAATATTCAACGGCATAATCGGATCGTGAACACTGAGTCTGAGAAGTAACCAGCCTTTTTCTTCTTCGCCGTCAAAGTAAATTCTGACACCCTCACGATTATCATCTGCAACTCGCCAGCCTTCTTTTTCTGAAGCGTACGCTGTAAGTTCATCAATCACCATTAAGCCGTAAGCTCTGAAGTCCTTTTCATTAATTTTAAATCTGAATTCCTTTTCTTCAGCAGGATCCTTCAATGCTTCAATAAGTGAATTAATTTTTTTGCCTTCTTTGCCCATTTGTGCCATCTTGATAATTATTTTTGTTATAAGATAAGCACCGTCATCAAGGTAATAATTATCTCTGAATGCAGCGTGACCTGACGTCTCAATGGCTAATGGACAGTTGATTCCGGTGTTTTGTAGCCTTATCTGTTCGTTGATTACATTTTTGTAGCCACGTTTAAATCTGTAGTGCACACCGCCAAGGCTGTTATTTATGAAATCCGTAAGCCCTGTAGAAGTTACACTGTCTGTTACAATTGTTCCGCCCGGATTACCTTCAAGTGCAATAATGGAAGCCAGTGCAACGAGACGGTTTCTGTTGATTTCGTTTCCGCTTTTGTCTACACAGCCGGCTCTGTCAACGTCGGTATCAAAAATTATACCAAGATCTGCACCGTTTCTGACAGTAGCTTCTCTTATGGATTTCATTGCTTCTTTGTTTTCAGGGTTCGGTGCGTGATTCGGGAACATTCCGTCTTTTTCAAGGAACTGACTGCCGCTGATATCTGCTCCGAGCCTTTCAAGAACCTGTGTAGCATAAAATCCTCCGACACCGTTGCCTGCATCAACAACAATTCTGTATCCCTTAAGAGGCATTTCATAGTCGTCAGCATTTACTTCTTCGCAGATCATATCTCTGAGTCTCTTTGCGTATCCTGACATATAATTATAAGGGATAACCTTCGGAAGCTTGTCGGCAACTTCAAAGCTTTCTGATGCAAGTTCTGTTACTCTTACAATATCCTTTCCGTCAAGTCCGCCGTTGCGGGTAAAGAATTTAAGCCCGTTTTTGTTATAAGGATGATGGCTTGCGGTAATCTGAATTGAAGCAACAAAGCCCACGTCAACCGTAGACATAAACATTGCCGGTGTTGATGCATAACAGCAATCATAGATTTCATAATCAAACTGAGCAAGAGCCTTGAAGATACAGTTCTTGATTCTGTCAGCTGAGATTCTTGAATCATGGCCGACTGCAATCATATTATTTTTATTGTAGCCGTTTTCCGAAAGCCATTTACAAAAGCCGACTGTAAGATCAAAAACAGCCTCATCGGTGAGCTCAACCTCTTCACCGGGTACACCGTCAACGGCAGTTCCTCTTATGTCGGTACCGCTTTTAAGGTGTAAGTATTTGTTTTCATTCATTTAAATCACCCTTTTCATACATTTTTTCAGTAATTTTAAGCAAAAAACTGTAAAACGGTGCGAATGCTCTGATTGCGTAGGTCAGTTCAGTTTTTACTGACCCGTCAATCAATTTGCTCATATCGCCTGAATAATGAACGAACCATATGTTTTTACAGTTATAAAACGGTCTCAGCTCAGGAGTGATCTTATCTGTGCCCGGTTTTTCCTTTTTATATGACTCTATATTACATGTTGCACCTGTAAGTTCAATGAGTCGGAGTGCTTCAGAAAACTCTTCCTGATGCTCCGACAGATACTCTCTGAAGCATTGCAGATAAGCCGTGTCAGTACGGAACATACCTACGCCGTATCCGTAGCTGTCAGTAAAATACTCAAACCACATACAAGGCTGATATGTCCACTGATGTTTATCTCTCATAAACATACACCATACATTGGATCTATATAAGTTTTTGTTTTTCGAAAATCTGGTGTCTCTTCTGATTCTCGAAACCATTTTAGAAGGCACGAGATTCATCTTTTCATCAATTTTATACAGCTCACCCGAGAGATCTGAAGCAAGCTGACGCATAGGCTCAATCGCCTTGCTTTTGATTTCATCTTTAACAGATTCATAAAATTCTTTGCTGTCATTGAATTTATTCAGCTCAAGCAACGTAAAGATATCCGGAGAAAAACCTTTGAAATTATTCATATTATCCCTCTTTATCAAGTACCTTCAAAACTTCCTGAGCGGCAAACATAACGGCAATTTTACTGCTGTGGAAGTTAAGTCCGCCCTGCAACCATACTGCATAGGGCTCACGTAAAGGTGCATCTGCCGAAAGCTCTATTGATGATCCAAGCGTAAAAGCACCTGCCGACATAATAACCTTATTATCGTAGCCCGGCATATCCCAAGGTTCAGGGGTAACGAAAGAATCCACGGGGGCACCCTTCTGCAATCCCTGACAGAAAGCTATCAGCAAATCCTCTCTGCCAAGCTTTACGGCTTCAATAATATCATGTCTCGTTTCGTGAATTTCAGGAGTAGAATCAAAACCGAGAAGCTTCATAACAGATGCGGTGAACACAGCGGTTTTCAGGGCTTCTCCGACAACATGCGGACCGTTGAATATACCCATATAGAGCTCTCTGCTCTGCCCGAGAGTAGCTCCTACTTCTCTGCCGAGTCCGGGAGTTGTCATTCTGTATGCACAAAGCTCAACATATTCTCGCTTACCTGCGATGTAGCCGCCTGTTTTTGCGATTCCTCCGCCGGGGTTTTTGATAAGTGAGCCTGCAATAAGATCAACACCAACTTCGGTAGGCTCAATTTTTTCAGTCCATTCGCCGTAGCAGTTATCGACCATAACCATAGTACCGGGAAACTTTTTAACTATATCAACAACTTTTGCAATCTCCGCAACGGAAATTGTAGGCCTGAGGCTGTAGCCTCTGGAACGCTGAATATACACCATTTTAACGGGACTTTTATTCAAACGTGCTTCAATAGCCGAATAGTCGAGTCTTCCTTCTTTATCAAGCTGTACCTCGTCGTATACTACACCGTAATTTTTAAGTGAGCCCATATTTTCATTTTCGGTAGAGCCTACTCCGATTACCGGGAGAATAGTATCATACGGTCTGCCTGATACACTGAGCATCACATCTCCCGGGCGAAGCACCCCGAAAAGAGCAACTGTAAGTGTATGAGTGCCGCAGGTAAAGTTATGTCTGACAAGGGCGTCTTCAGCTCCAACTGCCTGAGCAAACACCTTGTCTATCGTTTCCCTGCCTCTGTCATTGTAACCGTATCCGGTGCTTTCTGCAAACATTGTTTCTGAAACGCAATTATTTATAAAAGCAGCAAGCATTTTCTGCTGATTGTATTCAGTAATTGACTCTATTTTATTAAACTCTTCACGTGCAATTTCAAGTGCCTCGTCTGATATTTTCTTGATTCTTTCATCAAATTTAAACATTTTTACACCTTTTTCGATATATATGCAATCCTGCAGCAGTGTTCAAAGTCGATATGCTTATAAAATCCTTCGGCTGATTCGTTCAGTGCGATTACATATACTTTTTTATTTTCATTTTTCAATACAGAGGATAATGTCAGTACTGTTTTTTTGCCGTAACCAAAGCTTCTGTACCTTTCAAGACAAGCAACTCCGCTGATTATTGCAGATTCATCCGTTTCGGAAGAAGTAATAACTGTAGAGACAAGCTTATCAGATATGCAGATACCGTATGCTCTTGAAAATCCCCTGCTACTTCTGTACATATAATCAGATAAAAAGCTGAGATAGGCATTTTTATCCTTTGAAAAGGAATTGGGTATTGCTTCACTTATAACATCATATAATTCGGGCAAAAAACTATCGTCAAGTGGTTTTACGTCATATGAGTAAAAGCTGTCGCCAACGTACACAAAGCCGTTTTTAGTGTCAAAATCATTAAATCCCAATGAAATAGCAGTCAACTCGTCGGTAACAATATCATCTGCACCTATTACATCCAAAAACTCACGTAATTCTTCATAGCAGACGGACTCATCGGCTTTAACTGTAAACACATTTTCAAACCTTGCAACGATAACACTGTCCCCTGCCCAGAAATCAATAAAACTTTTATCAAAGCCGTAGCATAATGCGTAGCAACGTATTCTTGCCCCAAGCAGACTGTCACATGTAAGCTGCTTTACCGTGTCAAGATCATTTTCACCGAGAAGTCTAAGCATTGGCAAATTCCTCGGAAAGTATTTTGGCGAGTTCATAGCAGGAATTCATATCGGTTACATCTGCTACGGACGTCGGAGAATGTATATATCTGCAAGGTAGTGATATTGCAATTGTACGCACACCATCGCAGGCTTTGTGGATTGCACCTGCGTCATTGCCGCCGGCAACGGTTGTTTTGGGTTGAATTTTTATGTTATTGATGTCTGCAAGCTCAAAAGCTTTTTTAAAAAGTTCTCTGTTATAAACAGTGCTTCTGTCCATAAACGAGACAACAGCACCGTTACCGAGAGAACAAACTGAATTTTCCGGTGCAACTCCCGCAATATCTGAAGCGGTTGTCGCCTCAAGTACGATTGCATAATCAGGTCTTACTGAAAATACAGCCGGACCTGCTCCTCTACAACCAACCTCCTCTTGTACAAGAAAAGCCAAGTGTGTATCATACTCGACACCGTCATCTATCATTTTAAGCATAATGGAGCATCCGAAACGGTCGTCGATCGCTTTTGCTTTTATTTTATTCTCACCGAATGGCATATAATCTGACATAAAATAGGCACAGTCACCTACTGAAACATATTTTTTGGCTTCATCTGCCGAACGTGCACCGATATCAATATACATTCTGTCAATTTTCTGAACGGTAGTTGCTTCACCATCCTTGCACAGATGTGCAGCCTTATTACCGATTATACCGGTAATTTTTTTCTCGCCGACGGAAACGGCTCTGCCTGACAGTACTTTACTGTCGATGCCGCCAACATTAGTAAATCTAAGCAACCCGTTATCGCAGATATAAGTAATTATCAGAGCAACTTCATCCATATGAGCCGAAAGCATTACCTTGTTCTTTGCAGCTTTCGTCCCTTTTTTAAACGCAAGTACATTTCCCATTGCATCAACGCAGTAGTCGCATTTTCCGTCTATTTTTGAAATAATGTATTCACGTACGGCGTTTTCTCTGCCTGATGTACCGTTAAGAAGGCATAACTCTTCGAGATATTTAAGCATTTAACTCTGCCTCCTTTTTTAAAATAAATCCGGCAATCAGCTTTGCTGTATTTTCAATATCGGCAAGACATACGACCTCATTTGCTGTGTGCATATATCTTAGAGGCACTGACAACAAGGCGGTTTTAACGCCTGAGCCAACCAAGGATAGGCTGTCTGCATTAGTGCCCGTATTTCTTCCCATCACATCGTTCTGTATGGGAATATCCTTTGTTTCGGCAAGAGCTGAAAGCTCATCTGTCAGTTGCTTATCAAGCACAGGACTGATTCCGATTGACGGACCTTTTCCGAGCGAGATTGTCTGAGCCTTGTCAGTATATGCATCGTCGCCGAATCCGACATCAACAACAATCGTACAGTCGGCATCAAGTGAGAATGCGCCGCAACCTGCACCGCGACAGCCGACCTCCTCCTGCACAGAAAAAAGAACAGAAAGCTTTACATTTTCGAGCTTTTTCTCAACAAGCTTAAGAGCATAAATAATTGCTGCCACGCCGGCTCTGTTATCAAGAGCAATTGAGCTTATACAGCCACCGGAAAGCTCGTTATGGAAGCCTCTCACAGTTACTCTGTCGCCAACAGAAACAAGCTTCTTTGCATCTTCTGCACTATATCCGATGTCAATCGCCATTGTCCTTATGTCAAGCTCTCCGGAGCTGTCAGATGACTGAAGATGAGGTGGTACGGAGCAGATAACGCCAAAAAGCTCATTCTTGCCGTGTACAATAACCTCAGCTCCTGTAAGAATTCTTAAATCCACCGATCCAATTCTGTCGACAAGCAAAAATCCTTTGGAATCGATGCTGCGCACTATAAGACCAACCTGATCAATATGTGCATCAAGCAGAATATGGTAGTCTCCGTTACCAAAAGTACCGATGACGTTACCTGTATGATCAATTTTACAGGGCATATATTCACTTAACCGTCTGTGTAGCTCTGTGGATAAAATACTCTCGTCTCCTGAAGAAGCGGCAATATCCGTCAGCTCAAAGCAAAGCTCTTTAAGGTTCATATGAAGCCTCCAAGTTTCTTTTTATTATCTTTTTATTATATATCACATTTACATAAAAATCAATAAAAATATTAATAATCAGCCCTAATGAGCTGATTATTTATAAGTCAGTTTCTATTATTCCTTCAGAGGTAAATATACTGTTTTTGTTAAATCCGAAGCGTTTGCAATAATCGACAGCTTCCTCAAATCCGAAATCAAGCGATTGTGTGCAATGAGAATCAGAGGTTATTGTAATTTTAGCATTATTTTTTCTGAGATGTTCCATTATAAACGGTGCGGGATACGGTTCCTTTTTGCCGACACGGTACATAGCGCCTGTGTTCACTTCAAAAATAATGTTTTCGCAGGCTGATAATATTTTATCAACCGTCTCAAGAGCTACCTTTTGGTATTCAGCGTTTTTTTCATCAAACAAACAGTTATTCTCGTTATATTTTGTAACAAGATCGATATGTCCGATAACATCAGGCTTTACAGCACATATAAAGTCGGAGAGTCGGGTATAATATTCCTTGCACATTGCCATCCAATCACCGTCAAAAACTGTTTTAACGGTCTCTTCGAGAAATTCAGCGGATAAATCTATAGGGTAATCCTTATCTTCTCTTATGAATTGATGTACTGAGCCGATAATATAGTCAAATTCAGTAAGGTTATCAAGAGAGTGGTCAGCATCAAGCTCTATTCCGCAAAGAATATCAAATTTACCTTTATATTCAGATTTAAGTTTTTTTATCTCATCAATATAATTCTGCGTTGTTTCTTTCGACATTGCCCAATCGTTGTCAAAATACATAGGAGAATGACCCGAAAATCCGAGGCTGATAAACCCTTTATCAATCGCTGAGTCAATCATCTCTCTGACTGAATTCTTTCCGTCGCAGTATAAAGTATGTGTATGACAATTTGATTTAATCAAAATCATAACGTCCTTTCTTTAAAGCTCTTTAAAAGCACCTGCACAATGCAGGTGCTTTTATGTTTATGACTTATTAGGAGTCTTCTTTTCAAGAATTTTATGCTTTCTGTAGCTCTGCTTTTCCTTGAATGACATTTTGAAATCGAAATTACGTTCCTTGATTCTGTCATAAAGAGGTGTTGCGAGCTTTATAAATGAATCATCATTGCTCTGAGCTGCTGCAAGAATAATAAGTCCGTTATCATCGGGGAAGGTTATACTTTCTGCATTTGCCGTATTGAGCTCATACATAAAGAAGAATAACTGCTGAGCGGCAACATCGTAAATAACAGAATGGGTATGTGTACATTCCCATGCAAGCTTGTCGGTTTTAATATTCGCAGTCTCAGCAAGATCATAAAGATCCCACTTGCCGATTCTCTCATTAATAGCCTGAACAGGGATGCTTACAACCTCATCGCCGACCTTGAAATCATATACCTTATCGCCGTAAATACTTGCCGCAACAAAATATACCTTCTTTGCGTTAACATCAATTGTCTGGCCTTCGCAGATAAGAGAGTTATTACCCTCACCCCATATGTCGCCCGTCTTGAACTTGACACCGCAGCAATTTATTTCCTTGGGGAATATTTCGCCGGGGATTGATACATCAAGCGTAGGAATAGCGGCAGCATTTCTGTTGTGGTTAAAGGTAACAATATCAGCATTGAAGGGAAGCTCAAGCGGAGTAGTCTCCTGCTTTGTGCCTGCCTTTGTTTTTGAAAGTGTAAGGGCAAAGGTTTTTACCTCATAAGGCTCTATGCTGAATACAAGCTTACCGTCATTAACAACTGCAAGACCTAATTCATCCTCCATGGCATTCACTTCACGGGCACTGATGATACCTGAACCAAGTGAAAACTCAACATTTTCTGTCTTACGGTTATCACCTTCATTAAATCTTACTACGATTTCATCAGTTTTTTCAGCCTTCTTAATCGCTCTTACAATAACATTGTCTGCGCTTATAGAGCCGAAGGAATAGCTATCACCGAGACAACCGTCGTGCTTATCTGAGATAAAGGCGTTGAAAGGACGGTCAAAGCAACGTGCATAAAGCTGCGTTTCCTTGCCAACCTTACCCTTATGGGAGAAAATAGCATAACCGTATCTGTTAAGACCGAAATCAAGCATACCCTGAACACTGTCATCTCTGAACCAGTTTTTCGGTGAATGTACAACCGTAAGCTTGAGGGTACGGTTATCCTTCATAATCCAGCCATACTTTGAGTCGCTGAATACAGATACACCGAAGCTACCGTCTTCATTGCTTATATCTGCCCATTTCTGAGCAACAACAGAGTAAAGCTTGCTATGAGCAATACCTCTTGAAATCGTACCAAGACCAAGGTCATATGTAGCATTTGAGTTCTTGCAGGTAAATGAGAATCCGTTATGAAGTATTCTCTTGAATTCACGCCACTCGATTTCATTATATACACTGACCCAAGGACAGCCAGCTTCGAGAGATACATAATAGGTAAAGGTTGATTTGTTAACCTTCTGTACTACCTTAAGTGCAGCTCTGACAGGACCTGACTGCTCAACAGTGCAAACGCCCTTCTCGGCAAACTCCCACGGGAAGGCTTTTGTTTCCTTATAGGTAAGCTCCCATGCAGGATATTCTCGTGCGCCCTTGTACTTATTGAGTTCAAAACGGATAGGCTTATCAAGAATTTCTTTATTGTTAAGTGTTTTATCAATAATTGATGCAATATCACCGTTTTCATTAATGGTAACAATGTATTTGTAGTTTTCAATAACGTTAGAG
Organism: Acutalibacteraceae bacterium; assembly: GCA_045603005.1. Lineage (GTDB taxonomy): Bacteria > Bacillota > Clostridia > Oscillospirales > Acutalibacteraceae > UBA6857. The sequence goes on along the minus strand of JAZULG010000124.1, from coordinate 35,325 downwards.
CCGACTCTGATTCCTGAACTGAGCTGACAAGGTACGTCACTGAAAACAACGTCTACAACCTTATATCCGAGTGACGGAACAATTGCGGAAACAGAAATGTGCATTGTCTTATCATCATAGCTGTTAACCTGACAGGGCAATTCTTTTCCGCTCTTGTCAAATGCACGAACATATTTATATCCCTTTGAAGGTATTGTAAGGTCAACAGATGACATTCTTGTCTGTTCGATGCTGTTACAAATAACAACTGGAATGCCCTTGGTCCATGATGTGTCAAGAGTTTTGATAACTTCAGCAGTGGAGCCTTCGTATGCGTTGGAAAGTTGATTAGCACTGAGCACAAGATCATTCCATGAACGCTGGTATACTCTCTGGACTGATGTGCCTGTAATATCATCGTGGAAAGTATGAGCGATTGTTCTTTTCCATCCCTTGTCAATCTCATCCTTCGGATATTCAGCACCGCAAAGAGTCATTGCAGCAACAGACGCTCTTTCTGCCATATCTGCAAGCTCTTCATTTTTTCTGTTATATCTTTTGCTGAAGGCACGTGAAATGTAAGAGCCTACACCGTGATTTGTCATAACAAGCTCGTTGTTCCAGGTAGGGAGCCTTGCAATTTCCTCCTCTGAAAGCTTGGAAAGCTCATCAAAAAACTCAGTGGGTGTTGATGAAAGAACCTTAATATCAGATGTATCGTTAGTTGCAATTTCGTTGCATACAGTCTTTACTGACTCTTCCTTCGGTGCACCGCCGACATCACCTACACCGTGGTAGGCAAAGGTCCAGGGAAGGTTATATTCTGCAATGTTTTTGTTGAGCTTTTCAAGAAGGTCTTTCTTGGTGCGTACCTCCTTAAACTTAGTGCAGTAGGATTTTGAGTCAAGAGAAGCAAAAATTCTCTTGCCGTTTGAGCCGTACCATACGCCAACATCAAAAGGAACACCGTATGCACTGCCCCAGGAAAGCTTCTGAGTTGAAAAGCCTTTGAGTCCGCTGTGCTCTGCAATAGCAGGCAAAGCCCAACCGAATCCGAAGCAGTCAGGAAGGAAAATATCGTTGCTTCTCTTTCCGAATTTCTTTTCAAAATAGAGATTGCCGTAAAGCATATTTCTGAAAAGGTTTTCAGGTGACGGTACGTTAACATCACCGTTTTCATATCCGCTGCCGGTGATGTTCCACTTGCCCTGCTCAACATATTTTCTTAATTCTTCGAACTTTTCGGGATAGTACTCCTCAAAAAGCTCGTATCTATATGCGCCTTCAAAGTTGAAACGGTAATCAGGATACTTCTCAAAAAGCTCAAAGTTTTGCTCAAGAGTATCTTTAAGACAAACGTTGATAACATGCTCAAAATCCCAGTTCCAGACTGTATCAAGATGGGCAGTAGCGATTGTAAAAATCTTTTTATCCTTAAAATTCATATCGTCACCTCTTTTTTACTTTTTAGTTTTTGTTTTACTGAAAATCTTTCCAATTGACCGTGCAATCAGATCAAGCCAATTAACACCGACCATCTTGACAAGAGTAAGCAGATAAAATGCAGAATGTGCAATTGTATTGCCGAGAATTACGTATTCATAGCTCTTATAAACAGTTCCGTCAGTAGGGCTAAGAAATGGGTCAGGCATATCTAAGAAATTTTTAAAGCACAGAAATGAAAGTACGGCGCTTGTGCAGAGTGTAGCGAATATCAGCACTGAAAAAATCAGAGATATCCATTCTGCAGTTGATCCTTTTATTCTGAGATTTCCGATGTTGCCGTGTTCAACAGAAAGATTATAGAAATACTTTCTGAAAACAAAAGCCATAACCGCGAAAAGCACAGCACTGAGTATGCCAGCTACAAAGGATATACCGAAAACTTGCACCGTTTCCTTGCCTGAATATTCAATTGAATTAGTGAATTCATCAGAGGAAGGAAGAAATGCATACAGAAAATAGCAGGCAAAAGCTGAAATAACGCTTAACGTATAAAATATAAATGCCGGAACATTGAATTTGACTTTTCTCTCACCTTTAGTCATAAAATGTTCTCCTCTCTTATTATTCAAGGATAAACTTAACAAATACCTTCTTACCCTTTTTAACGATTACATATCCCTTTTCGAATGCATCGTTCTTTACAACATCAGCAAAGCTTTCTGCCTTAACATCATCAACGGTAACACCGCCCTGCTCAATAAGCCTTCTGCCTTCGCCTCGTGATTTGATTATACCTGCCTGAAGCATCATATCAATAAGTCCGATTGCCCCGTCTGTAAAATCAGCTGAAGAAAGTACAGTTGTGGGCATATTATCAGTATTACCTGCACCTGAGAAAAGTGCCCTTGCGCCCTCCTGTGCTTTATTTGCTTCTTCCTCACCGTGTACGAGCTTTGTAAGCTCAAAAGCAAGAATTTCCTTTGCTTTATTAAGCTGACTGCCTTCCCAACTTTCCATTGCATTAATTTCCTCAATTGGAAGGAATGTAAGCATCTTGATGCACTTGAGTACATCAGCATCGCCTACATTTCTCCAATACTGATAAAAATCAAAGGGAGAAGTCTTGTTAGCGTCAAGCCATACTGCATTACCTGCAGTTTTACCCATCTTTTTACCTTGTGAGTCTGTAAGAAGTGTAATTGTCATTGCATGAGCGTCCTTGCCGAGTTTCTTACGGATAAGCTCAGTACCTCCGAGCATATTGCTCCACTGATCGTCTCCGCCGAACTGCATGTTACAGCCATAGGTTTTGAAGAGCTCGTAGAAGTCATAGCTCTGCATAATCATATAGTTGAATTCAAGGAAGGAAAGACCCTTTTCCATTCTCTGCTTATAGCACTCTGCTGAAAGCATCTTATTAACACTGAAGCATGCGCCGACTTCACGGAGAAGCTCAACATAGTTGAGACCCAAAAGCCAGTCAGCATTGTTGACCATCATTGCTTTTCCTTCACCAAAATCGATGAAACGCTCCATCTGTCTCTTGAAGCACTCTGCGTTGTGGTTGATATCCTCTTTAGTGAGCATTTTACGCATATCTGTTCTGCCAGAGGGGTCACCGATCATTGTTGTACCGCCACCGATAAGTGCAATAGGTCTGTTGCCTGCCATCTGAAGTCTCTTCATAAGTGTAAGCGCCATAAAATGGCCTGCAGTAAGGCTGTCTGCGGTGCAGTCAAAGCCGATGTAGAAGGTTGCCTTACCGTTGTTGATCATCTCTCTGATTTCTTCTTCGTTTGTAACCTGAGCTATCAAGCCTCTTGCGATAAGCTCCTCATATATTTTCATTGTAATCGTTCCTTTCTTTTCATATGTATTCATTGTATTTTACAGATTTATACGCTCAAAGTCAAGCGTATAACTGTTTATTTCTAAAAAGAACCGCTTTTAGCGTACTCTATCATATCCTTTGCCGATTCAACGGTACTCGGAGTAATAACTTCACCGCCGATTATACGGGCAATTTCATTTATGCGACCGTCATAGTCAAGTGAAAAAACATTTGTGAAGGTATTTTCTTCATCGGACCGTTTTTCAATATAAAGATGATTGTCAGCGTAAGCCGCAATCTGCGCAAGATGTGTTACGCAAAGCACTTGCTTATATTTTGAAAGCTCGTGCATTTTATATGCGATTTTGTGTGCAGCCCTGCCGCTTACACCGGTATCTATTTCATCAAATATGACAGTTGAAGTAATATCTGTGTCGCTGAGAACACATCTTATTGCAAGCATAACTCTTGAAAGCTCACCGCCGGATGCAATCTTATGTAAGGGTCTCGGTTCCTGACCGACATTAGCAGAAAACAGAAACTCAACATCATCCATACCTGTTTCGTTGGCGGTGATATCCTTAAAGTCAACAGTAAACAGAGCATCGGGCATATCAAGATAATTCAGCTCGCGCTTAATCTTATTTTCGAAGTCGATTGCGGCACTTTTTCTCGCATCGGAAAGGTAGCACCCTTTTTTGAAGAGTTCATCCTCAAGAGCGAGTAACTCTTCGTTAAGTGCCTCAATCATTTCATCGCTGTTGGATATTGAATCATATTCATCCTGAGCTTTTGAGAGAAAGCCAAGTATTTCTTCCTCGGTAGCACCGTACTTTTTAGAGAGTCTGTAAAGAAGGTCAAGTCTCTCTTCAATACTATTAATATCAGAATATGAATACTCAACCTCCGAGAGTCGGGCGTTGATTTCAGATGAATAATCAGAAAGAATATACAGCATATCATTAACACTGTCAGCTATAGCCGAAAAAGAGTCGTCGTAATTCGACAGCTCACTCATACTGCTACTGAAATTATGCATGAGACTCAATATTCCGGAATCGGTATCGTTTCCGTTAAGAAGAGCATCGCATCTGTTTATACAATCGGATATTTTTTCAATATTTCGGATAGTATTCTTTTGCCTGAGAAGCTCTTGTTTTTCACCGACACATATATCAGCCATAGAAATCTCTTCAATCTGATATTTCAGTATATCAAGGCGACGTTCCTTTTCATCCTCGTTTTTAAGAAGACTTTTCAGCTTCTTTTTCACATCTTTTGTTCTGCGGTATATATCTCTGTATTCGTCAAGTAATTCATCGTCAGCTGCAATCGAATCAATAAAACCCAAATGACAGTCCTTCTGCAGTAAAAACTGGCTATCGTGCTGGCCACAGATAGAAATAAGATTTCTTCCTATTTCCCTGAGCATTGTAACGGTTACAGGGCAGCCGTTAACCTTACAGCTTCCCCTTCCGTCAGAAGAGATTATCCTGCTTATAAGCATACTGTTGTCGGTACTGTCAATATCATACTTATTAAGTAAATCTCCAATGGAATCAGAAATATCATCAAAACAAGCAGTAACACGGGCCTTATCGCAACCTGTACGGATTATATCTTTGGAAGTACGCTCACCAAGCACTGCGTTTATAGCATCAATTACGATAGATTTACCCGCACCGGTTTCACCGGTAAGGATATTTAGACCGCTGTCAAAAGTAATTTCAGAATGCTCAATAACAGCTATATTTTCTATTTTAAGGTATGATAGCACAGAGCATCCTCCTTTTATCAGTTTTTACTATTTATGATTCCGTTAATATATTCCTTAAGCTCAGAAGCGCTTCCATCGTTACTACAGAGTAAAAAGATTGTGTCATCACCTGCAAGAGTACCGATAACATTTTTTAGATTAAGGCTGTCAACTGCGGCACAGGCTGCCTGAGCCATACCTGAATAGCATTTTATGACCGCAATATTACCTGCGTAATCAACTGAAGTAACTGAATGGGTAAGTATCGAGTGATATTTTCCTGAGCGATCCTCAGAATCATTTGAGGCGCAGGAATACTTATACTGTCCCGACTTTGCAGGAATCTTGATAAGCTTAAGCTGTTTGATATCTCGTGATACCGTCGCCTGCGTGACCTTGTATCCGAGTTCGTTGAGCTTTTGCAGCAGTTCATCCTGAGTGCCAACCTCATCCTTTTCGATAAGGCCAAGAATCGCTTCGTGTCTGTTCTTCTTCATTTTTATTCTCCTTGTTGATGTTTATATCTATCAATAAGCTTACTGTTTAAAATATCAGAAAAGCTATCTGATTTGATCCTTATAATTTTTGAATATTTCTTACTTTTTGTAACAAGAAGTCTTGTGCTCTCGCCTATCGGTATACCGCTTTCACCGTCACAGCTGAAAACCGGTGAACAGTTTTCGCAGTTTTTCACCTTAAATTCAATGTGTGTTTCCGGCTTGAAAACAATAGACCTAGAAAAAAGCGAATGACTGCATATGGGGGTTAGTATCAGGCTTTCTATGTCTGTGTCAACCACCGGTCCGCCCGAAGAAAGAGAATACGCAGTTGAGCCTGTCGGAGTTGAAACAATGATACCGTCTGCAAGGTAGTTGCTCATATGCTTCCCGTTTCGGTTAACAGCAATTTCACAAAGCCTCATTGAAGCGCCGCGACCAATTACAACGTCATTAAGGCACGTATAGGTATTTACAAGCTCGTCGTTTTCAAAATGGCTTACCTCAAGACGCATTCTGCTGTCAATTGTATAACTGTTCTCTTTAAGACAAATCAGCTTATCGAGCTCACTTTTTTCCAAGCCCGCAAGAAATCCTAATCTGCCTGCATTGATTCCGAGTACCGGCTTGTCATACTCTGCGGCATCGTGTGCAGAATGTATGATAGTACCGTCACCACCAACAGATATAACAATATCGCATTCTCTGACACAGCTTTCAGAGTCAAGAAACTGTATGCCAAGATTCAGAAAAATGTCGGAAAAGCTTTTATCCATAAGAGTTGTTATACCGAAGTTCTTAAGATGACGGCAGACATCTACAGTTACATTAAAAGCATTTTCTCTTGTCATATTAACTTGTAATGCAACCTTCATCAGCTATCACCTCTGTTAAGCTCATTATGTGAACTAATTACTACTTCAGAAATTTTACTTTTTTCAAAAGGACTGTTTACATTGCTTTTCTGAATATAAATTAGATATTCAATATTGCCCTTAGGACCCTTAATCGGTGAGAAGTCCAAACCAAGCACAGTAAATCCGGATTCAACAGCAAGGTCGTATATACCGTTTACAACATCTCTGTGTACTGCCAAATCCTTAACAATTCCGTTTTTTCCGACACGATCTTTTCCGGCTTCAAATTGAGGTTTTATAAGGCAAACAGCGCTTGCATTGCTTCTGAGAAATTTGTATAAGTTAGGGAAAATATGTGTCAGTGAAATAAATGAGACATCAACGCTTGCGAAATCAATCTGCTCTGACAAAGTGTCATCTGAAAGATATCTGAAATTAATCTGCTCCATATTAATGACTCGCTCATCAGCAAGAAGCTTTCGGGCAAGCTGAGCTGAGCCGACATCCACAGCATAAACCTTTGACGCACCGTTCTGAAGCATACAATCAGTAAACCCACCTGTTGAGGCACCAATGTCCATGCATACATATTCACTAAGATTTATCCCGAACACCTTTATGGCTTTTTCGAGCTTGAAGCCTCCCCTGCTGACGTAAGGCATCAGTTCGCCGCACAATTCAACGGTATCTGTATCAAGAACCGTTACCCCTGCCTTATTCTGCAACTTACCATTGACCATAACAGATCCGTATTTTATAAGCTTTTTTGCCTTTTCACGACTATCTACAAAGCCTCTTTCATACAGAAGCACATCAAGTCTGATTTTTTCACTCAATTATATTTCTCCCCTGATTTTATTTATCATAGATGAAGCATCAAGTCCATAAATGCCAAGAAGCTGTTCAACGGTCGCCTGCTCAACAAACTTATTATCAATGGCGGTAAGTGAAAATTTACCTGTATATCCTTTTTCGAGAAGTTCAAAGGCAACTCTTTCACCGATTGAACCGTTTTTCTGACCTTCCTCAAAGAAGTAGATTTTTTTCTTATCTGAAAGCTTTTCAAGAGCAGCTGTAGGTACAGGCTTGATTTGATTCAAGGAAATAAGATGTACATTTACACCACTTTTTTTCAGTTCATCAACTGTAATAATTGCATTGGATGTTATTCTGCCATAGGTCACAACGGCAATATCCGATGTCTCTTCTCCGTATTCAGAAAATTCAATACACTCATATCTGAGACCGACCACATTTTCATGGGGCTTACCTCTCGGATATCTTATTGCAACCGAGTATTCATCTGCATAAAGTGCATTATTGATATCGGCACATAAGGAACGGTAACAGCAAGGCGAATAAATCTTTATATCGGGAATTGTACCGAGAAAAGCGACATCAAATATACCGTGATGTGTTTCTCCGTCCTCACCTACGAAGCCTGCCCTGTCAATTGCAAGTATAATTTTCAGCTTCTGTAAGGAAATATCGTGCACAAGCTGGTCATAGCATCTCTGCAGGAAGGTTGAATATACAGCATAAACAGGCTTCATACCGTTTTTTGCAAGACCGCCTGCAAATGTAATAGCATGCTCCTCAGCTATACCCACATCAAAAAAGCGCTCAGGGTATTTATCGCTGAAGCTTTCAAGTCCGGTACCTGTTTTCATAGCGGCAGTAATAGAGCAGATTGTTTTATCTTTATCTGCGTGCTCGCAAAGGTACTCGCCGAATTTATCGGAGAAGGAGCCTCCTGACGAAATAGGCTCTCCCGTATCAACATCAAACCTTGATATTCCGTGAAATACACTCGGAGATTTCTCTGCGTGACCGTAGCCCTTACCCTTTGTTGTAATAACGTGCAGAAGTACCGGTCCGTTAATCTTTTTTGCCGCCTCAAGACCGCTGCAAAGCTGCTCAATATCGTGGCCGTCAATCGGTCCGACATATCTGTATCCGAGATCCTCAAAAAATGTACTTTGTGAGTATAGTTTATTTTTAATATCTGTTTTTAGATTATAAAGCTCACGTGCAATTCGGGTACCCATCGGAATCTTACTGAGTACCTTTTCTGTATTAGCCTTAAAAGACATATAACTTGGCTTGGTTCTTATAACGGCAAGATATTTTGCAAATGATCCGACATTTTCGGATATGGACATTTTATTGTCATTAAGAACAATAATCTGCCTTGCCTTTCCTCTGCCACCATTGTTGAGCGCCTCATATACCATTCCGCCGGTAAATGAGCCGTCACCGATAACCGAAATAACATATCTGTTATCATTGTTAAGAATCTTTGCATCTGCAAGACCGAGTCCGGCAGAAACTGAAGTACCGCTGTGACCTGAGTAAAAAATATCGTGTTCGCTCTCACCGGGTCTGCAAAAGCCAGATATACCGTCTTTTGTACGAAGCGTATCGAAGCTGTCGAATCTTCCGGTGAGTAATTTATGCGTATAGCACTGATGACCCACATCAAATACTATCTGATCACGGGGCGAATCAAATACCTTGTGCAAAGCAATGGTAAGCTCAACTGCACCGAGATTAGAAGCCAGATGTCCCCCGTTTTTTGACACAGTGTCAATAAGCTTGAATCGAATTTCATCAGCAAGAGCTTCAAGCTCTTTCAGGGATAACTTTTTGATATCTCCCGGATTTTTAATTTTCGAAAGAAATCTGTATTCCATAAAATCACCAACTTATTTGTTGCGTTTAACAAGACTGTAGGCAAGCTCAGTGAGAAAATCTGCCTCATCACCGAATACCGCTAAAGATTCAACAGCAGCATCAGTAAGCTCATCTGCATATTCACGTGATTTTTCCAGACCAAACAAAGAAACATATGTTGATTTTCCGCACTCTTTATCGCTTCCGACAGGTTTACCAAGCTCCTTTTCATCACCGACGACATCGAGAATATCATCAACAATCTGGAAGGCGTGTCCGATGTTTCTTGCATAAGTGCAGGCGGCATTGAGATATTCCTCATTATCACATACACTGAGTACGCCGAGAATCGCAGCACATTCAATAAGACCGCCTGTTTTCAGCTTATCGATTATCTCAAGCTCATTGATAGATACCTTTTTATTTTCAGACTGAAGGTCAAGCTCCTGCCCGCCAATCATTCCGCTGACTCCAGACAGACGGGAAAGTTCTCTGATTGCTCTGACAGCAACATTGGGTCTTTTTAAGGCAATCTGACTTCCGGCAATTACACCGAAGGCAGCGGTAAGCAGTCCGTCACCTGCAAGAAGTGCATTGGCTTCACCGAATTTTATGTGGCATGACGGCATACCTCTTCGCATATCATCGTCGTCCATACAGGGTAGGTCATCGTGAATGAGTGAATAGGTATGTATCATTTCAAGTGCGATTGCAAAAGGCAGGGCTTCGTGTATATCTCCACCGCAGATTCTGCAGAACTCAAGCACGAGCATAGGTCTGATTCTCTTTCCGCCGATTGAAAGGCTGTATTTCATTGCGGAGCTGACCGTATCAATGCCGTAATCGCATTCAGGCACATACTTCTCAAGACTGTCGTTGATTAATTTCTGATAGTCACTAACCGTAAACTTATTCATTCCCGTTATCCTCTGTTGTAATTTCTGAAAGTTCAATAATTCTTTCCTTAGCATCGGTAAGAGTCTTGTTGCAGAAGGCAACAATTTTCACACCTTCTTCGTAAAGCTTCATTGACATTTCAAGATCATTTTCACCGCTTTCAAGAAGCTCTGAAATTTCCTTCAGACGAAGCATAGCGGTATCAAGTGTATACATTTCCATAATATATTCTTATCCTTTCAATCGGTAAGTTTAAATAATTATTCAACACTGTTGACTGTACAGTTAGCAATGCCGTTATGCATAACAACTGTAATACTGTCACCTGAACTGAGATTTTCAACACCCTTGACAGCAGAGCCCATCTCGTCTTTCACAACTGCATAGCCCCTTGAAAGAATTTTAAGCGGACTCATATTTTCAAGGCTGAGCGCATAATGAGAAAGAATGTTTGAATATACCTCAAGCTTTTTCTGCATGGCGGAGTTTATACTCGTACTGCAGGCATCAACGCACTGAGAATAGAACTGCAAAACCTTATTGGGACTGTTATTATCAATCTGCTGTTTAAGCTGCAGAATCTTATATTCCGAATCACCTATAATCTTCATCACAGATGACATCATAGAATCAAGTGTCTTATCCGCAAAATACAGAACCTCTCTGTAATCAGGAACAGCAAGCTCAGCGGCTGCAGACGGCGTAGGCGCTCTCATATCGCTGACAAAATCACAAATTGTGAAGTCTGTTTCGTGCCCTACAGCAGAAATAACAGGGATTCTGCAATTGAAAACGGAGCGGGCAACAATTTCTTCGTTGAACGCCCACAAATCCTCTATCGAGCCCCCGCCTCTGCCGACGATGAGTACATCGCATGCATTCATACGGCTGAATTTATCAACAGCACGGGATATTTCTTCTGCGGCATCAGCACCCTGAACCTTGACCGGCTCAAGTATAATCTGACCGCCGGGATACCGCCTTGATATAACATTGATAATATCCTGGAGTGCGGCACCGGTCGGTGAAGTAACAACGCCGATCCGTTGCGGGTACATAGGCAAAGACTTCTTATGCTCCTGAGAAAATAAGCCTTCGTTTTCAAGCTTATTCTTCAGCTGCTCAAAAGCAACTGTAAGCTCACCTATTCCCTCGGGCTGCATATCCTCGCAGTAAAGCTGGTAAGTACCGTCACGTTCAAAAACCGATACATTACACCTTACGAGTACTTTCATACCGTTTTCAGGGATAAAGCGCAGCCTCTGTGCGGCAGATCTGAACATAACTGCCTTTATTGCTGAGCTTTCATCCTTTAGTGTAAAATACATATGACCGGTTCTGTAATGATTTGTGAAATTCGAAATTTCACCGGTAACGTATATATTCTTCAGATTATAATCAGAATCAAAAATTGACTTAAGATATGTATTTATCTGTGAAACCTTTAAAATGGTTGACATTTATTAAAAATGCTCCTTTGTTAACGACCTTCAGGAGCAAGCTGTAAACAGTTGCTCCGAAGTAATTATCTGATTTTTTTTGCAACAGAGCCAAGCACTCCGTTTATGTATGAAGCGTCCTCGGTTGTTGCATATTTTTTTGCAATTTCAACCGCTTCGTTGATTATAACCCCAACGGGTAAATCCTGAGAATAAAGCAACTCACAAACAGCAATTCTTAATATAGCACGGCTTGCCTTTGAAATTCTCTTCGCTGACCATCTGACAAGATTCTCATTAATCTGAGTATCAATCTCATCAATATTCTCATATACCTTCCTTGCTAAATTCTCAGCAAAAGCATTCTGCGGAAACAATTCAAGCTCAAGAGCATTTTCAATAAGCTCAATTACTGTCGTATCCGGCTGAAAGCCTTTTTCAAACACAAGGATAAAAGCAAGTTCTCTTGATTCACGTCTAGTCATATTGTTTTACCTTCCCGCGTCGGCTATTTCTTTGCATAATAACCGATTATAATTTATTCATTATACATTATAACACAAATTTAAAATCATACAACTACTTTATTTCAATTATTGATAAATTTTCTGCAGAAATATTCGTATTTTTTTCAATTATTTCCGTAATCTGGAATATATTTGTATCATTTAGTGTATTTTTTTCCATTATTACCTGACAGCTATCGCCGTTAATTATAACAATACACTCACTTCCGGTTTTTGCGTATATAAGATTTTCAGCATCTGTCTGACACTTTATTGCAGTTTTAAAGCTTTCAAAGCTGTCGCTGAGCTTTGTGATTTCAAGTGCAGACAATGCCTCCTTTTCACTCAGCTCATCAATCAGGTCAAGAATTTCATCATTTGCTTCGCTTCTTTTTAGTTTAGCCTGAGTGAAATATTTGCTGCTTTCTTCACTTTTTTCATTTTCTTCTTCTTTATATTCAACAGTACCGGCAACAAGAATAGAGTCTCCGAGTTTACCACTTTCGGAATACCCGGTGCTGTCTGTAACACCGTTAATTTCCGTATCGTTTTTATTATAAAACCAATTTACAGTCACAGCTGCACCGAGTGCAATGATAAGAGTGGCTGCGAGCAACTGCTTCTTCTTGACAAAAATACTCATACTTTTATCTCCTTACGCCATTCCGGCAACACTTATTTTATTTGTTGAAATATCAAATAATGCTGAAACAACAGAATAAATCTTCTCTTTTACTGCCGGGTCATCACCGCCCTTACAAACAACGGCTACTCCCCTGACTCTCGGATACAACACCTTAAGTATCAATCCGTTTTCATCGTCAGTCAAAATATAGTCTCTTTTAAAATGTGCATCATTTCCGTCGGTTTTTTCGTCTGTATTTGCTGCATAAACGTTTTCCATATCGCTTTCGTATGTAATATATACCATCGTTTCGCCTGCACCTTTTATTGATTCTATCAACATCTCTACTTCTTGTTGTATTTTATCGGTACTATATTCATACTGTGCTTTATTATCTTTTTTCTGCACCTCAGGTTTATCCTCCGTCGGGACAAACATTATTATCAGCATCCCTATAATACCTATTGCGATAATGATTAATGCCTTCTTGTCATTTTTCAGCCTTTTTACAGCTTTGTCAAAAGCCTCACTTTTCATAAACTTTGAAAAACTATCCGATAAACTCAATTTCGGTATCACCGCCTGTCATCTCTGATATTATTGCATCTATTTCTTTCTCATCTTCATTACTTAAATAACCAAATACCTTGATTTTTTCAATGTATGCCTGTCCGTTACTTTCAGAGAGAAAGGCGTCGCAGTGGCAACCACTGTTTACCTCGGTAATTGAAGCATTCAACCTTTCTTCAAGCAGATTTTCAGCGCAATCAAGAACGATTGTTGAATTTTTTTCCGAAAGCTCCTCTTCGGAATACTCACTGTTATATATTATACTTCCTGTTATTTTAAACATATCTTCAACGTCAGACATCTGACTCAGAAAAACAAAAATTAAAATAACAGAAACAAATCCTTTGTAAGTGTTTTTCAATTTTGCTTCTGGCAAAACTGATATAAGAATTCCGGAAAAAATGACAGTTACGGAAATTATACGGCACCATTGTTTGAGCTCTGCCATTTATCCGCCACCCTTCAGTGAAATCATAATTGCAGTTGAAACAATCAGAATGAAAAGCTGAAAAATATTCAGCAATACCGTTGTACGAAGTACCGATTGAAAGGATTTTAGTACCGAAGAAACCTCACAGAGCCCTGACATTTCTGATATGTAAGATAAAGCAGTGAGACTCAGACAATAAAATGTACCTTCAAGTATAGGGGGTATGCAGATTATCAGCATTATTATGATCCCGGCAACGGCAATCGATCCTCTTAAAACATTTATACTTCCCAGTACCGTCGAATATGCATCGCTGATTGATGAGCCTACAATCGGAATAAGGCTACCGATGAGAAATTTTATGCTTTTTGAGGCGGCGGAATCAATTGTCGAAGAAAGTACCCCTCTTACAGAAAGTACGGCTGCAAATCCGCTTGCAATGAAGCCTATTACTGTTGATATCAGCTTATTGACCGAGGCGATGAATCTATTAAGATTTATTGCGCTGTTAAGAGAGAAAGCCATCGATAATGAAAGGAATATACCTGAAAAATCCGCTGCGTAGTTATTTATCAACAATGTGATAACCTGTGCAACAGAAAATGTCAGAGTGTTATATGTAACTGCAGATGAAACGCTACCGCCCAACGAAAGTATGACTGTGTAAATCGGTATAAACGACAACATAAAGTTACCGCCTGTTTTCATTGTTGTCAGCAGCATTTCAATAACTGCACCGCACATATCTACACACATCAGGGAAATAGCAACAGTCCCGAAGGTCTCAAGTTTTTTTGTATCGCCGAGCCCCATAAATGTTCCGACACAAATCACAATCAGTAATATACAGAGAATCCTGAAAAAATATGCGAAAATATTTTCGCTTTTGTCCTTCAGTTCTTCACCGAAATATTCACCTATACTGCTGAATGAGACAGAAAAAATTGCATCTGAATTTATTTCATCTAAGCCGATTTTCTCAAGCTTCTCAGATGTCTGTGAATCTATTATTGAGTTCAGCATGTCATAATATGACTGTTCATTAACCTCTGTGCCTCCGGCGGTTACATTTAACGATAATCCGATACAAGCAGATAAAACAGTGATAATAAGTAATAATAGCTTTTTCATTTCAGAAATGCAGCTGAAATTTTTACAATACTGATAATATAGGGAATGGCTATAACGAAAATCATTATTTTTCCTCCAAGCTCAATTATATCACCTATAAGATGATTTCCGCTCTCCTTACACACATCACAACCAAGCTTTGTTCCGACGGTTATAAAAGCTGCTTTAAGCATCGCTTTGATTATTTCAAAATTAGCGCCCATACTTTCAACCAAAGAAAAAAACACTTCAAGCTCACTGAATGTCTGATTTAATATGTAAACCGCAACAATTATCGCCGTGCCTATCTGAAACGGAATGTAAAGCTCAAGGCAGTTTCGTTTGATAATTACGCTGATAATACAGACAATGATTGAAAAAATTAATATTCTTTGCATATCAGAAATCAGCCAGATCCCTGACCATTTCAAAAAAATCCTCTATGTATGGTATCAGCATTACAAAAACAACCATTACTCCTGCCAATGTTGTTATCATAACATATTCTGCTTTATCTGACCTTGCAAGAATCTGATTGAGTATAGAAACAATTATACCTATTCCTGCTATTTTAAAAATCAAATCAATTTCCATTGAAATCCTCCGCTATATCAGTAATATAAATACTGCGCCGCCGCAGAGCAGACCGACTGTTACAGATGTGAAAGAGTGCTTTTTTCTGATTTCGTGTGCTTCATCGGCATATTGCTTTATCTGAGCAGTATAAAGCTTCAAAATACCCTTATGATTTTCGGAGTCAGATTTTCCGAGAGATAGGCCAAAGCTAAGTATTTTGCCTGTTTCCTCTCTTTTTAACGGCCATTTGCTGCTGCTCAGCGAGTGCTTCCAGGCATCCGGGAAATCTTTTCCCGAATCTGTCAGTTTGCTGAAAGAAGTGAGGAATTCAAGGTTTTTACATATTCCGTTTCTTTCAATACCGACAAGTATTTCGACAAGAGGAAGGTTGAGATAACAGATACCGTTAGAAATTTCCTGTGCCATCAGCAGTAATTCTTCAAATATGATATATCTCTTTTTCAGCATCTCAGAAACCTTAAGCCCCATCATAAAAAAGCTTATCCATATAAGTCCTGCACCGATAAATCTCATCGTTTATCTCCTCTATACTGTGTACAGTTTTAGAATAAACACCGTTTTCACACTTCAGAATTACAACTTTATCAAAAACGCCCGTTCTTAAAAGCGAAAGCGAATGATATTTTATTGCTATATCTTTAATATCTGTTGCATGCATCGTTACTATCATTCGAACTCCGCAATTTGCCGCCCTGACAACCGCCTCAATTTCCTCATCATCGCAGATTTCATCAACAGCAAGCACCTCTGGCGACATAGTACGAACTGACATATTAATTGCATACTTCTTCGGATATCCGTAATAAACATCTGTATTAATTCCAACATCGTTATAGCATATACCGCTATTCATCGAGGCAATTTCCTGCCTTTCATCAATCACACATACATTAATACTATCGTCGGATATTATTCTCACGAGATCTCTTAATACTGTTGTTTTTCCGCTTGATGGAGGTCCTGCAAGAATAATATTACTTTTTGTGTTATAAATCACTTCATCGTACAACTCCCGAGCACATCCGTTTATCTCTCTGGCAACTCTTATGCATAAAGAGGAAATATCGCGTATTGCAGTTATATTGCTTTCAGAATTCAACACAGCATTTCCGGTAATACCGATACGGTGACCTCCCTTTACGGTAATAAAACCGCTTTTAAGCTCATTGCTGTGTGTATGTACCGAATAGTCACATAACCGTGAAAAAGACTGCTGAAGCATATCCTTTGTACATATAACCCCTGCATTCGGCTTTACTGTATCACCGTATTCATTAACTCCGTACTTTCTTCCTTTGCTTACAACAATTATAGGTTTTTCTGCCCTTATCCGTACTTCGGTGCAGCCTTCTTTTACTTCATCGTCAACTTTTAAAAGCATATCTCTGATTTCATCGCATAAGCCTGAGATTGCACTGTCATACTGATTTTTAGTCCTCACCACATTACCTCCTTGCTCTTTTGTATCAATATATGTGTCCCTCGCATTTTATTAGAACAACAGTTGTGCGCCTATCTATTGCAAAAAACTAAATAATGTGATAAAATAACTTAAAAATTAGTTGTGCAGGTGGAATATGAGACAGAAAATTATCGATAAAAAGAAATATTCTCAGATATGTATGAATTGCCGCTACGGACGTATGCCGAAGGATATGGAGTCCGTTTTATGCGAAAAAAACGGTATTGTTGATCCGCAAAGCAAATGTCACCACTATGAATACGACCCTCTCAGACGTAAGCCTGAAAGAGCCCGTATAAACAACGATTACAGCGAAGAAGACTTTAAGCTCTGATAAAAAAATCTGTCATTTTACATGTGTTTAACACAGTATTATGACAGATTTTTATTATTTTTCATTTTTATATGAACATTTAATCTGACGTCTGATGATCAGACTTCGCAACGCTCCCTTGTTAAACGGTATAATCGGGTAAAGATAGGTGTGCCCTTCGAGTGTTTTTGTTGATGCAATAACGATGAGAATTATAACTGTGCCGGAAACAAATCCGACAATTTTAAAAAATCCGCAAAGTATAAGAATAAAAGTACGGGAAATTTTTATCGCGTACCCTAATTCAAAGCTCGGCTGAGTGAAATTTGAAATGGCAACAAATGCCATAAAGAGCACTACCTCAGGGACAAACCAACCGGATTTTACTGCAAATTCACCAAGCACGAGTGCACCGACTACACTGAATGAATTACTTAGTGCACTTGGTGTATTCAAAGAGGCAAGCCGCAATGTATCAATAACAAATTCAACTATAAGAAGCTGAGCAATTATCGGTACAGTGTTCGGCTCTTCGATGAGCATAAATTTCAGAAAATCAGGTAACCTCGTATGATACTCGGTTATGAGATACCATATCGGAATAAAAAACATAGAAAGAAAAAACACGCTGCAGCGAATCAGCCTTAAAAAGCTTCCTACAAGCGGTGAAAAGTAATAATCGTTTATATCCTGCACAAAATCAAAAATGCCGGTAGGAATAATCATCGCCGACGGTGATCCGTCGGTGAGAATAATGATATTTCCGTCAAAAATGCAAGCTGCTGCGGTATCGGGTCTTTCCGTATATCTGACTCTCGGAAACGGATTCCAGAATTGACCCGGTATAAGGCATTCCTTGAGACTTTCCTGTGTCATAGGAAGCCCTTTTACATCGATATTGTTAAGCTTTTCCGTAAGAATCTTCAGCTGCTTTCGGTTTACCGAATCCTCAAGATAGCAAACAATAATATCCGTTTTAGACTCGTTTCCGACCTGAAAGGATTTTAAAGTCAACATTGTGTTTCTTATTTTTCGCCTTATTAGACAGGTGTTGAAAATCACTGTTTCAACAAAGCCTTCATGCGAGCCTCTCAGCACCTTATCAGATTCAGGCTCCTGAACATTTCTTGCAGGATAGGTTCTGCAATCGATTATAATACCCTTATCGAAGCCCTCGACCAGCATTCCGCAAGCTCCGGAGAGTACAAATGTAACAAACTTATCAACACTTGCTTCTACATTTGTTTCGATATAAGTAATGTGTCTGTCTGTAAAGTCATCGGCTGAGGATATTCCTTCCATATCAGCTTTTGTCAGCTTTGCAAGATATTCCAGCATTTTCTCAAACATTTCATCCTTAACAAATCCGTCTATACAGTATATCGTTGCCTTTCTGCCGGCAATTTCAATTCGCTTAACAATTATATCAAAGCTTTCACCGATACGGAGTGTTTTGTTTATTATAGAAAGATTAGCTGCATACCTCAATGAGAAATTTAACATAAAATAATCACCTGTAACTATCATTTGTGTTTACAGGTGATTTATACATATCATAGGAAATGTCTGATATTTATATGGATTCTGCCCTTCTTATTTTCACCGATCATCTCAGCTAAAACTATTTTCCCTTTACCTCTGAGTACAATCTTATCGTTTTCTTTCACCGGTGCATCGCTTTTGAGAGTTTTTACAGAATTTACATAAACAAGCCCTTTATTTATATATTCATTACACGATGAACGAGGTACAGAAAATCCGGCAGATATAATATTGTCAAGTCTGAGAGAGGCGACCGAATGAAATTTTGTTTCTGTTTTTTCATTAGGCAACTCAACTTCACTTATATCAGTTACGAAGCACGTAATAGTACCCTTGCCGCTCTTTTTCAGATTTTCAGTAATAAAAAGTGCAATATTTCTGAAGCATATAATGTATGCTCCATCTTCAGAAACAACAATGTCCCCTATCTGCTCCCTTTTTATTCCGAGTCCCATAAGAGCGCCGAGATAATCACGGTGAGAAAGAGATGAAAACCTATCCTTTGTGACCTTTATCGCAACTAAAGGATTATCCACTTTTACTTCATTGTAATATTCCCCTATATCCTGAATTCCAAAGCACTCGGGCACAAAGAATATCGCTCTGCGCTCCGCATCGGGAATTCCGCCGTAGAAAAAGATTCTAAGTCCATCGAGACTTTTTATACAGGCAAATCCTGTTTCACTTATTTCGTCGACAGATAAAAATACAGTATGTGTAATCATCATATTTTTATCTGCTTCTTCCTTTTTATCATATGTGCGAGATATCAGAATTTCTTTATCAGTCATATTATCCTCAAAATCAGGAGCACCTGTTTAAAAGACGCTCCTGAGCTTTATTTGTAATTATGTGCATTTTCAAGCATCATATCCTTGATTTTCATAAGACGTGCAGTAGTGCTTCTCTCGTTTTCATCAAGCTTCATTTTTATAAATCTGATTGTGTCTGTATAATCAGGTATCATAACGTGCTCGAGTGCATTTACTCTGCGCCTTGTTTTTTCAATCTCGGCAGAAAGAAGCTGACAGGTCTTCTCAACCTCAGCAAGTCTGAGCATATCGGGCATAATATCAGACAATGCTTTAACCGCATCATCAAGATCGCCTGATGTAAAAGCAAATCCGTATGAATATATACTACCCTCCTGAGCGGTTTTGAAAACCGGCTCGTATTCAGGCACAATAACACTCATAATATTTTTCTCTTTAAGCTCAACACTCATACTCTGAGACGGAAGCATAAGCGCAACGGCAACACTTTCCTCACTCATTGTGCTGCAAGCAAGAGACATATGCATATTAGCCTTACGGATGCCCTCTTCAACCTTGATTCTGAGCTCCTTGTTTTCTCTAACAAGCTCGAGAAAACGCCTCATAAGCTCATCTCTCTTATCTTTAAGAAGCTTGTGGCCTTTTCTGGCGGTAATAAGCTTTCTTTTAAGATTTGTAAGCTCCATACGTGTAGGATTTACATTTAACACTGCCAAAAAATCACCTACTTTTCAATGTAGTATTCATCAAGGAACTTATCAGAGATACGTTTAAGCTCGCTTCTCGGCAGAATAGAAAGAAGCTTCCAGCCGATTGAAAGAGTTTCTTCGATGCTTCTGTCTGTAGAACTGCCCTGAGAAACGTATTCCTGCTCAAAGGCCTCAGCAAATTTCGCGTAAAGCTTATCGATATCGGTAAGTGCTGCTTCTCCGAGAATAACCATAAGCTCTTTGCATTCCTTACCTCTTGCATACGCAGAAAAAAGCTGATTCATTGTATTGGAGTGGTCCGCTCTTGTTTTTCCTTCACCGATGCCCTTATCTTTAAGTCTCGAAAGTGAAGGAAGAACATCAATTGGAGGTATAATGCTCTTTCTGTATAATTCTCTTGAAAGTATAATCTGTCCCTCTGTAATGTAGCCTGTAAGGTCAGGGATAGGATGTGTTTTATCATCCTCGGGCATTGAAAGGATCGGAATAAGAGTTATTGAGCCGTTTTTGCCGTACTGTCTGCCTGCTCGCTCATAAATTGAAGCAAGGTCGGTATACATATATCCAGGATAGCCTCGTCTTGCAGGTACTTCCTTTCTCGCGGCAGATACTTCTCTGAGTGCATCGGCATAGTTAGTGATATCTGTCATTATAACAAGAACGTGCATGCCCTTGTCAAAAGCCAGATATTCAGCCGCAGTCATAGCCATCTTTGGTGTTGCAATTCTTTCAATTGCAGGGTCATTTGCAAGATTTGAAAACATAACGGTTCTGTCTATAGCGCCCGTTTCTCTGAAGGAGCGTACAAAGAAATCTGACTCCTCAAAGGTAATACCCATAGCAGCAAAAACAACTGCAAACTTATCGTCACTGCCTCTTACCTTAGCCTGCCTTGCAATCTGTGCAGCAAGTTCAGCGTGGGGAAGTCCCGAAGCAGAGAATATAGGAAGCTTCTGACCGCGTACCAGAGTATTAAGTCCGTCGATTGCCGAAATACCCGTCTGTATAAATTCCTGGGGGTACTGACGGGCAGCGGGATTCATAGGAGTTCCGTTTATATCCAATCTTTTCTCGGGAATTATGGGAGCTCCTCCGTCTACCGGCCTTCCGAGTCCGTCAAAAACTCTACCAAGCATATCCTCGGATACGCCGAGTTCCATCTGTTTTCCGAGAAATCTTACCTTACTGTCCGAAAGGTTAATACCGGTTGAAGATTCAAAAAGCTGAACAAGTACGTCAGTGCCGTTAACTTCAAGAACACGGCAACGCTTTTTATCACCGTTTTTAAGCTCTATCTCACCAAGTTCATTATATGCAACATTATCAACACTGCGTATAAGCACAAGAGGACCTGCAACTTCACTTATAGTTCTGTATTCTTTTGACATCAGTAATCCTCTCCTTCCTTGCAGTTATTAAGCTGTTCAGACAGATCTGTAATAATTTTATCAAAGGTTTCGGCCGCCTCAGCTTCCGGTACATATTTGAATCTGCCGATATTTTCTCTTACAGGCATAGCGGAAATTTTATTGATATCCGCACCGCCATCAAGAGCTTCAGCAGATTTATTATAAAATGCACACACGAGCTTCATCATAAGAAGCTGTTTATCAGCCGATGTGTAAGTATCTGTTTCATGGAATGCAAGCTGATGAAGGAAGTCCTCTCTTATTGAACGCGCTGACTCCATCTTAAGCCTGTCAGATGCAGAAAGAGCATCCATACCGACAAGCTTAACCATTTCATCAAGCTCAGCCTCCTCGGAAAGAAGGCGCATAATCTGTGCACGAAGCGAAGTCCAGTCTTCAGATACATTTTCGTTAAACCATTTACCGAGAGAATCTGCGTAAAGGGAGTAGCTTGTAAGCCAATTTATCGCAGGAAAATGGCGCTTATATGCAAGTGATGAATCAAGTCCCCAGAACACCTTAACAATACGGAGAGTCGCCTGACTTACAGGCTCGGATATATCACCGCCTGCCGGAGAAACAGCACCGATTACGGAAAGCGTACCTTCTCTCATATCCTTACCCAGAGCAACAATCCTGCCCGCTCTTTCATAAAACTGAGCAAGCCTGCTGCCGAGGTAAGCAGGATAACCCTCTTCACCGGGCATTTCTTCAAGACGACCTGACATTTCACGTAAAGCCTCAGCCCAACGTGACGTGGAGTCAGCCATAAGAGCAACATTATAGCCCATATCACGGAAATATTCTGCAATCGTAATACCTGTATATATTGAAGCCTCACGTGCCGCAACGGGCATATCTGACGTATTTGCAATAAGCACAGTTCTTTCCATAAGAGACTTTCCTGTATGCGGATCGATTAGCTCGGGAAATTCATTGAGAACATCGGTCATTTCATTTCCTCGTTCACCGCAACCGATATATACAACGATGTCAGCATCTGCCCATTTTGCAAGCTGATGCTGGGTAACAGTCTTACCGCTTCCGAAGGGGCCGGGAATTGATGCAACACCTCCCTTTGCAATTGGGAAAAGAGAGTCAACAACACGTTGACCTGTTAAAAGAGGTCTGTCGGGTGAAAGCTTCTGTCTGTAAGGTCTGCCCTTACGTACGGGCCATTTCTGCATGACACCAACCCCGTGTTCAGTACCCTTTTCATCAAGAACGATAGCGACAACATCTTCAACAGTGCATGTTCCGCCGGAAATTTCTTTAATAATACCGCTTACTCCGGGAGGTACCATTATTTTATGGGAGACAACATCTGTTTCCTGAATTGAGCCTATTATATCGCCTGCGGAAACCTTTTCTCCTTCAGACACACACGGCTCAAAAAACCAGAGCTTATCTCTGTTGAGCGACGGTACCTCTATTCCTTTTGTAAGATTATTTCCGCAAAGCTTCATAATCTCAACAAGAGGTCTCTGAATGCCGTCGAAAATATTTCCGATAAGACCGGGACCGAGTTCAACGCTGAGAGGCTCCCCTGTTGAAACAACTTTTTCGCCTGTTTTAAGGCCCGAGGTTTCTTCATACACCTGAATAGATGCACTGCCGGAGCGCATCTCGATTATTTCACCGATAAGGTTCAGTTCACTTACTCTGACCACGTCAAACATATTTGCATCCTGCATTCCCGATGCAACAACAAGAGGTCCTGAGATTTTAGTAATTATACCCTCGTTCATTTTATCACCTTTTCTTACTTTTGATGGTTATCAGTCAAGCAGCTGAGAGCCAACCGCTCTTTCAACACTGCTCAGAACTGACGACATACCCTCACCGGTATTTCCTGATACACCGGGTATCAGAATAATAGCAGGAGTAACGTAATCTTTGAATTTATCTATTTCTTCTCTGATTAAAGAAGCCAAAGCTTCAGTAATATAAATAATCGCATAGTTTTCACGTGAAAGCTCTCTGAGCTTTCTTTCTGCAGTTGCCTTGTCATTTATAAAAAAGGTGTTCAGTCCAAGGCAGGCAAAGCCTGAGACACTTTCACGGTCACCCATTACAGCAATTTTAAGCATAAGCAACCTTTACCCTTTCTCTGAGCAAATCAGCTGATATTCCCGATTTTTTCGCAGACAGTATAAGCTTTACTGTTTTTATCTCATCTGTTTTTTTATAATAATAAGCGCATACCGGACTGAAGCCAAAGGCTGTATATCCGGATTCAGTTGCAATCTCAAGTATTTTTGAATCGCACCATTTATCATATAATACAGGATTTGTGATATAAAGCTCTGCTCCTTCCGCGTAATCACATGTCATAAGGTACGAAAGCAGTGCTTCCTGACCCTTAGCTGCTTCAGAAACAAGAAGGTCTCTGTTGATTTTACAGCATGCAGAGACAGCAGAGTCAATAAATCCTGCGTTTTTCCCCGTTTTTGCGCATCTGATTGCAGTTCTTATGTTGGATACATCAACAATAAAGCCGCATATCTTTGAAAATGTAGTGTGCCTGCTGCGTAAAGACAGTTCAAGCAGAGCCTCAAGTGCTGCTACATCAATAATAATTTCTGCACTTTGTCCGTCATTGGTAATACATGCAGTTTCAAAAGCCGATTTTGCTGTTTGTCTCATTTTATCATTCTTTAACACAGCGTAGCTTCGGCTGTCAATGCTTTCAGAAAGATTATTAAGATCAAGCGAGGAGGGCTCAACAAAATAAGCCTCTGCTTTTTCTCCCGCTACAATACACTTTATTGCAGTTTTGATATTAAAGTAGTCATTAAGTAAACATAATCCGTCAAGCTCTTGTTTTTCGGGTACACTTTCAGAAAGAAGCTGCCACAGATTACTGCTTTGTTTTCTGATAAAATCCTCATTTTCAGTACCGGATTCGATCCAGCCTGCGCTGGTGAGCATACGCAAAGAACTACTGTAGTCCTCAGCATCAATGAGCTTATCAATAAATTCCTTACTAAGAAGTTTTGTTTCACACGCTCTGATACGAGCGACGCAGAATGCGTAATCAGTATCTCTCATATACGCCCTCCGTCAGCTGAAAAGAACTCTGCTCAAAGTATACTTCAGATTTTCCATAGCATCATCGAAAACCGCTCTGAAGGTACAGTTAACTTCAAATCCGTCATATACAAGTATAAATCCGTTTTCAATATCAGCGGGAGTTTCCGACACATGTACGGCACCCTTTTCAAATATTACCGAATTAATCTCATCCTCAAACCCGTCAGGGAGCCTGAATAAATCAGATCCACTCAAAAACATAGTGCATTCACCGATTTGTATGTGCTTATAGCAGAGCTTCTTGATCAGTTCAAAATATTCATTATCGGGAAGTTTTTCAATTGTCTCATATGCCGCTGAAATCACATCGTTAAGAATAGCATTTCTTATTTCAAGATATCTGTTGCGTGTAATTGACTCAGCATTGCTCTTGGCAATGGCGTTTTTCTTATCAGCCTCAGCTTCGGCGGCATTAATAATTTCATCTGCCCTTTTGTCAGCCTCCAGCTTTGCCTGAGCCAGGATTTCTTTGACTTGCGAAGCACCGTCTTCGAGTATTTTTTCGCAATTCTTCTGTGATTCAAGAAGAATTTTTTCGGTTATTTTCTCAAGCCCTGTCATTAAATCATCTCCTTAACCTTGTATTACTGCCTTTGCTGATTAACCAACAGAAATGTTGAAAACAGCAAGGAAGGAAACAAGTAAGGTAAGAATAGCATAAAGCTCAACGATTGAAGCGAGCGTCATACTTTTACCGAGCATGGTGGGCTGTTTTGCGATAAGAGAAATGCCTGCAGCAGCAACTCTGCCCTGGTAAATTGCAGAGAAAAATCCCGTTATTGCAATGGGAAGACACGCTGCAAACAGTGAAAGTCCCTGCTGAAGAGTGATTTCAACAACTTCACCGCTGAACACACCGATTTTATTAAGCAATACAAGAGCAATAATAAATCCGTACAGACCCTGAGTACCGGGAAGAATCTGCAGAGTAAGAACCTTACCGAACATATCAGTTTTTTCAGACAGAAGACCGGCGGCAGCTTCACCTGTGAGACCTACACCCTTAGCTGATCCTACACCTGCAAGACCTACAGCAAGAGCTGCACCTAAAATAGCAAAGAAAAGACCTAAATTATTCATACTTTTTTTCCTCCTTGACAATAAAATATTTGGAATTAAACTTAAACGGTTTGAACTCTACGCCTGAGCCTTCATAGAACTTTGAAAAGAACTCAACGTATTGAAGTCGGTTTGTGTGAACATAGGTACCGATAAGATTTATCGCAATATTCATAACGTGACCGACAATAAAAATCAAAATAAATGTTATGATGTTTCCGGTCATTGCAGCGAGCATATTTACTGCACCTGCGACAACCCCGGTAACAAGACTCAGAGCAAGCAATCTCGAATAAGAAAGTATATCTCCGATATAACCGGTAGCGATATTATAGAGCGCATATAAGCCTCCGCCGAACCTACCGATGATATTTTTTGCACTTCTGCCACCGGTCAGAATTATGAGCACCGCACCCGTACCGAGAAGCGGTAGACCAAGTGACGATATCTCGGATGGAAGCTTGACTATAATTCCTGCACCGATTATTGCAAATCCGATAACAAAAATTATAATCGGTACTGTATCAGCAAAAGCATCGATATACTTTTTCTCCTTAAAGAGCATAAAAAATCTGATCAGTAAGCCTGCAAACAGCTGGATAATTCCCATACCGAGACAATACAGAAGAAGTGTCATACTGTTTCCGACAGGATCCATCCATATTGTCATATCGGGACCCTTTTCATAACCGAGAAACTCGGTAAACACAATCGGTATCAGGTCACCGAACCATCCGCCGAACATTGCTCCCCAAAAAACAGTAGATATACCGCTGAAAAGCACCATATTTGCAAATTTGAGTCTGTTTCCGCTGACTTTGATTTTGGATCTCGCAATTAACGCAAACAGAATCATGAGAATTCCGTACCCTGCATCTGAAAGCATAAATCCGAAGAAAACATAATAGAAAAATGCCATAACAGGATTCGGGTCAATGTCTTTGTTGGAAGGAGAGGAATACATATTTGTAATGCTTTCAACACCGCCCGCAAAGGAACCGTTTTCAATAAGGACGGGCACATCCGGATCGTCATAATCAGGTTCACTGAATTCCACCTGACAAGTGAAACGTTTTTCAATCTCAAACTTAAAGTCTTCACAAGTCTTTTCCGGAATGTATCCTCGGATTACAAATGCTTTTTCAGTCTGTGCGGAGCTTTCAAGTGCCTCGTATTTATCACGCTGAATTACGGCGTAATCGCTGAGAAAACGGATTTCATCATATTTATCGGCGTATTCCTTCAAAGAAATCTTGAGTTCATCTGCCTTCTTAGCAAGAGACTCTATCTCCGCTTTGATTTTATCTGTAGTTTTTGATGCAAGCGCAGGAGCCGCTTTATCAAGAACTGTAAAACCTATTTGTTTAAGTGTACTCTCACATTTTTCCGCTATAGAGCTATGAACAATTACGACAGCACTTGTCAGGTTTTTCTTGCTTTCAATAACCTCAACTGCAGTTTCTGTCAACTCTGCATCGATTTCAGCAAGTGAATCAATTATATCCTTTTCAGAATACTCTCCGTTAAGTGTCCCTATAAAGATACGAGTCGAAAGAGTACGTCTCGATGCCAACGGTATATCAAGCGAACACCATGGGGTGTAATAATCAAGCTCTCTTTTCTTCTCATTTATTGCCCGATAACAGCCGTCAATCTCATAGGATATACTCACAATATCTCTGCACAACGCTTCAATTTCATCACTTTTATCTGCAAGAACACGAAAATCGCTGTATTCGATGTATTTATAATCCGAAAATGACTTTACGAAGCCTGTTTTAATATTACAGTACTTTTCAAGGACTGAAGTCGCCTTAACAGAAATATCAAGCTTTTTTCTGTATTCCTCCTGAACTGCTGCAGTATCAATTTTAACAAGTTCACTGTCATCGGTATTTTCAATATCAGAAACGCCAAGCTTCTGTATATAATCCAGAACTCTTTTTCCTTCACTGATAAGGGAAACGAGTTCAAAATGCAACAATTTAACTTTAGCCAAAAATGCGTCACCTCCTCAGAATATTTAGTGACATAGCTTATTTTACAATTTCTTCAAGAATAAGTCCGATTGCATTCTCGTACTGTTTTTCTGTGTCTGAAATAGATTTCTTTTCTCTGAGCTCTGCAAGCTTTTCAGCCTGCTTAATTATACCGTTTGCAGAGTACTCTGCATCGCTGAGAATGATGTTTGCCTGATTTCTTGCCTGTTCAACAGCAGTATTGATTATAATTTCCGCCTGAATATGAGCGTCAAAAACCATTTTTTCAACAGTTTTTTCAGCTACGGATTCCATTTCCCGTCCGGTAGCCTCGGCTTTCATTATAGCTTTAACCATATCAGCCGCCATAATATAAAACACCTCCGTTAAAGATACAGTCACTAATAAACACATTAATCTGTGCAGATATATTATCATCAGCTTTAGCTTTGTTATGAAGAATAAGAGCAAATATAAATACCAAAACCATAACAACAGCAATAACGGCGGTAATAATCAATCTTTTTTTATAGGGATTGTTTGAAACAGATGTCGATTTTATCTCGGGTATTTTTTCATTTTTCAAGGGCTTTCTTGATGGTCTGCCGGA
This sequence comes from Acutalibacteraceae bacterium, assembly GCA_045603005.1. Taxonomy (GTDB): domain Bacteria; phylum Bacillota; class Clostridia; order Oscillospirales; family Acutalibacteraceae; genus UBA6857. The sequence goes on along the minus strand of JAZULG010000124.1, from coordinate 7,162 downwards.
CTTTTTGGTTTTATATACCGGATCAACATCGGGAATTTGTACCTCTTCTCTTATTGAAAGCACCGGAGTTGTATACTCGATATAACCTGCTTCCGGTTCAATTTCAGGTATTAGTACATCCTCGCCACCGTCATTTTCATTGACACTGTTGGAATAAACATCATCAAATTTCGGCTCCTCAAAGGGCTTTTTTTCGAGAGCGTTTTTCAAATCTGAAAGCATTTGCTCAGGTGAAAAATATCTCTTATTCGGATTGAAATTACAAGCCTTTATAATAATGCGCCAAAGGTCATCGCTTGCAAATTTCGGCCTTTCAAGCTGTTGCGCAGACATACGTTTCTTCGTTGCTTCGTTCAGCGAATTCACTGTAACCTTTTCCGGGTACGGCTCGGTAAAGGGCAGGCGGTTTCTGTTCGAAAGCATATACAGAATCAAGCCTAAAGAATAGGTATCGGCGGTACAGTTTATATTCCCGCTTTTAATAAACTCAGGCGCCATATAGTACTGTGTACGCTTATAAGAAACAGATGTCTTTGAAGGTTCAAGGCAACTGAAGGTTCCGAAGTCACCAAGCTTGCATCTTCCCTCCTGCGTGAACATAATATTTTCCGGCTTAAGGTTCGGATATATATATCCGAATTCTCTGCACTTTTCAAGAGCTGAACAAATATTTATTCCGAGCCTGAGGATTTCCTCAGGAGTAAAGGTAAGCTCCTTAGTAACCTCAGCGAGGGATTTTGCATTTTCAAGCTTCAGAAGTATCAGTCTTCCTTTTCCGTCACTGGCACGTCTGAGTTCAATATCCTCATATCTGACAACGTATTTTGATGCATCTGAATTTTTAACCTTTTCAATGTTGTCAGTAATTTTTTTAATAAGATTATCGAAATATTCGTCCTCATTTGAAAAATTTTTGTTTTCGGAAGTAAAGAGTTTCCTCTCGTTTCTGTTATCTCCCAATCTTATAATTTTAAGTACCGAATATTCTCTTTCACCGTTAAATTTTTCCTTGTATATTGAAAAAACCTTACCGTCGGTGCCGCTGCCGATCTGCTTATAGGTATACCACTCACCGAAAACAGGATTCAATGAATTAGACATAAGTTTTCACATCCCTAAATTAAGAAAAATAAATATATAAAAATAAGAAAAAAACAAAATATTATTACTCACTCTGGATTATAACACAATATATAGGTGATTGACAACTGTTTTCAATAATTTTGTTATTTTTATTTTTAAAGTTTTATTGACAACCGTGTTATAAAATATTACAATGTAATAAAGAAGATGAAAGGACACATAATATATTATGAGTAACGAATTAAATATGGATATGGATATTGTCAGCGTTGTTGATGATGATGGTGTTGAGCACCTCTTTGAAGAGCTCGACAGAATTGAGACCGAGGACGGAAACAGATATGTTGCACTTATCCCGATTTATGATGACGAGGTTGAAATTCTCGATGATGACGGAGATGTACTCATTCTCAAGGTTATAGAGGAGGACGGCGAAACATATCTCATCCAGATTGAGGATGAAAAGGAATTTAATGAAATCGGCAATATTTTTGAGGACAGACTTATAGAAAAATATGAGACCGAGGACTCTATAAAAGAGTAAAATCAGCCTGCTGTGTTCGATTACTGTGTTCGTTATAACCCAACAAGTTATTAAACGGAGAGAGTCTTTGTCAGCGGATTGCAGACCTCCCGCTTATGCGGACGAAGGGAGCGTGAACCTGACTCGCAATCACCACCCTGCCTTAGAGCAGGTTATACACAACACTTACGGCACGGCGGGTATAATAAAAATTACACGGCTGAACTGATTTGTTCAACCGTGTTTTTTTATTTATTTACATAGTGGGATTTAAGCCGCAGATATTCATCATCTGTAATTTCAATAACTCTACCGTGTTTAAAGCCGTAAGGAAAACTGAAAAGCTCTTTTTTCATCTCAAAATCAGTGTTACCGGGTGCACTGCTCACAAAAGGTACATATCCCATCTCAGGCTTTGAACAACCGAAGAAATCAAGCATCAGACACCACTTTCCGTCGGAAAGAACATACGTAGTGTCCGCTTCGTAGCAATTGTACTTATCTATTGATCTCATATACTTTTCAAAGGCTTCATCGTGTATGTAAGGTCCGTACAGATGCTCTGAAACAGCGTGCATATTAACACCCGGATGCTCGGCGTGCTTGTAAAACAGATGATAAACACCATCAATTTTTGAGATGTGGGAATCAAGTATCTCATTGGGCTTTGTGAAGAAAAGTCTCGGCTTAGTAAAGCTTTCGAAGTCCTTTGTGGTTGAATAGTAAATTGACATATGACTGTAATCATCCTGAGACACAGTAGAACCCCAATGAATCAAATACTCATCCTCGGTTTCATCATAAAAAATCTCAGGTGCCCACATACAACCGAAATCATCTCTGCCTATGTTTATTATTCTCTGTTCGGAGAAATCAATTAGATCATCCGACTTCCACATACAGAAGCCGTGACTGCCTGTACGATTCACAATCTGCCAATTAACATTAAGATTTTCATCATATCTGTTAGCTATGCATTCGTCAGTCGTTATAATTACAAAGCCGCCGTCTTTAAGTCTTGCTATTTCAATATCACGGCATCCGCCTGTACCCATATTACTTGTCAGTATCGGCTCACCGGAATTGAGCAGTTCCCAATTGTATCCATCCATGCTCACCGAAAAATAAACCTGCTCACCGTCGGGCGTAATTTTTTCCTTAAAATGCACAAATAAATAAGCCATCTTTTTACCCTTCTTTTTTTCTGAATATGATAAATTTTGAAAAAACATAATTGAGAACAACAACAATTGCTGCAAGCAAAACCTTAGCAATCATTGAACCGTAGATTTCTACTCCGGCTACGCTTAGTGTATATGTTTTCATTGATAAACAGTCAACAAGAAGATATAGTCCCATTTCTTCAATAAAAAACGAAAAAATCCTGGCAGAAACAAAGGAAGGAATTTCCTTCAGCAGAACTCTTTTAGTCCACAACCGACTTTCAAAAACCCAGATTTTATTTGTAATATAAGCAAATGCAACAGATAAGGACCATGCTATAATGTTTGAAATCAGATAATAACGGTCACCCAGTATTATTTGAAACAAGTGAAAGGTGATGAGATTTACAGCGGTAGTCAATAAGCCGAAAAAGATATAAACAAGCTGCTCTCTGTATTCAGTTATCAGTTTTTTTATCGTGTTCATAGCTCAAAATCTCTTTTGCAATATAAATAGGTCTATTCTTAACCTCGATGTGTACTTTTCCGATATAATAGCCAATTATTCCTATAAATATACATATAACGGCTCCTACAAACAATACTGCCGAAAGTAAATAGCCGGGCATTATCTGAACCATTGTGAATATATCAAGTAAAACAGATGCAAAAAGTAAAACAACGGACAGCAGCATAAAAATAAGTCCGGTATAAATTGGAAGCTTCAAGGGTAAATCAGTATATGCAACGATTCCCTCGAGGGCATATCTGAAAAGCTTGGAAAAACTCCATTTTGTTTCACCGCTTGCGCGCTCACGAACTTCATAAGGTATAGAACAGGTATTATATCCCACCCAAGAAAATATACCCTTTGAAAAGCGATGATATTCAGGCAGGGAGATTATTGTACCGGCAACACAACGTCTCATAGTCCTGAAATCGCTTGCATCTGTAATAAAATCGACGCCCGAGGATTTACTTATCAGCTTATAAAACATTGTTTTAAGGCCGGAAATCAGTTTTCCTTCCTTGCGGTGTGATTGATACGCAGCGACCATATCGACGTCAGGCTTTTCGTCAAGAATCCTACCCATTTCAACAGCATAAGCGGGGTCCTGCTGCAAATCAGCATCAATAAGCGTGATATATTCCCCGTCGGCATGGCAAAGCCCTGCATACATAGCTGCTTCCTTGCCGAAGTTTCTCGAAAAGTTTATTACTTTAATCCTGATATCTTTATTCTTCTGCCAGATTTCTCTTAGCTTTTTACCGGTACCGTCAGAGCTTCCGTCGTTAACAAAAACAATTTCAAAGCTATCTGTGTACCCGCACATTGCAGCTTTTGCCTCAATAAGAAAGTTTTCAACGTTCCCCTCTTCATTGTAACAAGGTACAACTAAAGAATGCTTAATACCCAAGCAACTCTCTCCCTTCAGCAAAATTGAAACATTTTAATCATAAACCTCTACGCCTTTATCGGACCATCCGTCTTTATAGTACTTTCTATAATTCTTAAGTCCTTCATCCCAGAGCTCATAGCCTTCCTGACCGCGTCTGTCAGTGTACGAATATCCGTTCTCAATAAGATACTCGCAAATATAGGTTGTAAGCTTCTCTGCACCTGAAAGATTTACGTGGCCGTTGTCCGAAAAATCAACTGCAGTGTCAAAACCGACTTCTTCAAGCATTTCACGTGAACCGAAGTCTATGGTGTTGTATCCGTTGTCAGCACAGTACTTAAGTATTGAGCTTAACTCACGCTGAATGCTTTTACTCTTAAAGGAGGGTGTACTAATAAAGAGTACTTCAAGTCCCGCATTGTCAAGATATTCAAAAAGCCGATCAAGCTCACTCTTTTGAAAATCGTCAATTTCAACCGTTTCACCGAAATCAAGATTCTTAAGATTAGCTGTCATATCTCTGCTGAGAAAGGCCGTATATCTGTCATTAGCTCCGAGATATTCATTTTTAACCGCCACATAGTCTGCCTTTTCAAGTCCGTCAACCCAACGGTTATGGAAATTAAGCAAAGGAATATACATAGATATACTTGATCTGTCGAGTTTGTCGCCCTCCGGTTCACCGTAGAAGTCATATATTCTCTCAGCGTAGTCAAATAAATCCATGAGCATACTGTATCTCGCAAAAATATCAGGAATGTTAAGATATGCCTCCTGAACCTTACTCGGAAGAACGCTCGTCGTCAAAGACTGATGACGGAGTGAATGTACGTCAATTACAACATATTTTATATCGTGATTTTTCTGTGCGTACTCTATAAAGCCCGGAATCGAGCCGAAGGGCTGAACGCTTGTACCAAACTGAAACGCCGCCATACCATACTTCTCCCACGAAACAGCACTCACCCATCCGTGAGCGATAACACTTGAGCCGAGCACTATTCCGTCAACAGTGTCTTCAGGCATTTCATCAAAGGTATTTATAAACCTTGTGTTAAAATATTTCGGCTGTGAATAACAGTGCATAACGCCGGCAACAGCAACACAAAGGAGAAGAATGAAAGCGACGGAACGAAGCCATTTAACTTTTTTCATATACACATCCTCCTTTTAAAATTGCTGATATACAAAGTCTGCTGCTGAAAACGCAGTGCCGTAAGCACCGTAAATCAGCACAAATACTATAGCACCAATGACAACAAGCCATTGGAAAAGCATATTCTGTCTGTCGAGAGCTTCTCTGATTTTTGTTCCTCTCTCCTGCATAATGCTAACGACAACAAGTGTAAGTATTACAAGGAAGACCATAAACATCTGTCTCGGGGCAAGTCCGTAGGTATAAAGTGTGCCGTCTGTGAGAATCCACGGATTGAATTCCGAGAACATATTTTTAAGCATCTCAATTGAAACGGTTAGCGAAGAAGCTCTTGAGAAGATTCTTCCTATGCTAACAAGCATAAAGGTTCTGAAAATCTGAAAAAGCTGCCAGGAGAAGCACTCAGTGTTTATTTTTAACTTTTCAAGAATTTTTTTGTAGACAGGCTCAAGAAGAATGCTGCCCGATATAATAACACTGTTCCACAGACCGTAGACTACATATTTATAGCTCGAACCGTGCCAAACACCAACAAGGAAAAAGGCTACAAAGGACGCAAGGAAGGTTGGAAGCATTTTTCCTATATAGGAACCGAATATTTTTCGTGTCTTCTTTCCCATTGCAGAAAAAGCACGTGAAAGTGAAAGAGGATAGAATACATAATCCTTCATCCACGCACCGAGAGTGATATGCCATCTTCTCCAAAATTCTGATACAGAGCGGGCAAAGTACGGTCTTTCAAAGTTAACTGCAAGCTCAATACCGAATACCTGAGCAACACCTCTTACCATATCCATACCGCCTGAGAAGTCAGCATAGACCTGAACACCGTAAATCATTGCACCGAGTAGAATCTCCAATCCTTTATACTCAGTGTAGTTATTAAAAATTTCATTAGCTATAACACCCATATACTCAGCAAGGGTGAGCTTTTTAATAAGTCCCCAGAGAAAAAGCTGAAGTCCGTATTTAAATTGAGTGAAATTGAAACGATGACCTTCATAAAGCTGATGCGCAAGATGTCCGAAGCGGCCGATAGGGCCCTGAACAATCTGCGGGAAAAATGACACAAACAGTGCAATCTTGGCAATATTCCTTTCAGCTCTGAGCTTACCTCTGTATACATCGATTATATAGCTTGTAGCCTGTAAGGTATAGAAAGAGATGCCCAAAGGAAATGCAAGATCGTGCTTCGGAGCCTTACCCTCAACACCGAAAAGCTCAAGAATATTGAACGACTGCTCAGATATGAAGTTAAAATATTTAAGAAATACGAGCATACCAAAGCAAAGAAGCAAGCCGCCGGAGAGTACAAGCCTCTTCTTTTTCTGAACGCTTGCTTTAATGGCCTTTTTCTCATCCCTTGAAAGCTCTGTATGGTCTTTAAGATATTGCTTATGATTTTCATTATACTTATCGAGAATAAGCGCAACAAGCCATATTACCCCGATTGTTATAAGCATAAAATATCCTGTTTTCAATCCACCGAAAAAATAATATACTCCGCTGGAAGCGAGAAGAACCGTCCAACGGTATTTAAGTGGGAAAATATAGTATAATATTGCAGTTATAATCCATAACAATGCAAACTCAACAGATATAAGAGTCATATATTTTTACAGCTCCGAAACAGTAAAAGAGCCTCCTCCTTATTGTTTGTAAACAGCAGAACACTACCTTGCACAGTGCAAGGTAGTGTTTATAAAATTTAATCTGCAAGCTCAGCGATAAGCTCAAGCATAGCTGCAACAGTATCAAAGTTCTCAGGCTCAAGCTCATCAACACCTACGGTAATATCAAATTCAGCATTGATTTCACCGACAAGTGAAACGATATC